>CAYROZ010000039.1:0-14453 GCA_964426125.1 uncultured Oscillospiraceae bacterium | reverse complement strand
TCAGGCTCGCACGGCTGGCGGGATAAGAGCTTTTATGAGCGGGGATTACTGGCGAGCGGTCACAGAAATCGCGTCCTATGCTCCGGAACTTGATGCCAAGGTGTGGTTTTTGCCACCCGAGATGAAGGAGAGTTATCCACCGGAGATGGCGGAGCGCGTGGAGATTTGGAGTCAACTTAGTTGTCCTTATATTGAATTTGACCGCATGGGACGTGTGTGGGAAACAGACGATCCGCATGTATTCTTCTGTGAATACCGTTGTTTTGGCATCACGGACTGGCTCGGCAACAATACGCCCAATAGCCGCTATCGCAACCGCTATGTCTATGTGCTGCATTTCGATGATGCCGGACAGATATGTTGCTGCGAAGAAGTTCTTAATCCTATCAATAAATACAACTCTGTGAATATAAGTCTGCCCAGCTTCCCGTATTATTTCTGATTATGAAAGGAGTGTGAGCCTGTGCGGTATCGGAATCAAACGATTACCCGGTTGAATGATCGCTTTATGAAGGTGAGCAATGTTCTTGCCACGGTCTCCGGTGTGTTTATGATCGGCATGATGACGATTTTGTTTGTGGACGTTGTACTTTCCAAGCTTTTTAATTGGAGCGTTCCGCGGCAGATCGAGCTGGTGACTTATTTCCACGTCCCCGTCGTTTATTTGGCGCTACTGGCAGTGCAGCTTACGGAAAGCCATGCAACGGTGGATCTTCTGTATGATAGGTTCCCCCCCAGACTGCAATCGGTGTTTGATTTGATCTGGAATGTATTGGGCATCGGGATATGCGCTTTTGAGACATATACGTCGCTGTTGTTTACGATCGAAAAGCTGACGCTCAATACGCTGAGCAACACCAAAAACGGTTTTGTTATCTGGCCGTTCTGCGCGGCTATGTGTTTGGGTTGGCTGCTGATGGGGCTGTCCTACATATGGTGCATTATCCGCAGCGTTTATCGGGAGAATGAGACGGTTGCGTCTGGAGAGGAGGAGAAATCATGAGTCCTGCCGTGGTTGGTATCGTATTTTTTGTGATCATGTGCGTCATGATCTTCTTGCGCTGCCCAGTGTATTTGGCTATGATGGTCAGTGCCTTCGCTGGCATGCTGCTGATTGTGAGCCCGTCTATGACGATCTCTCAGTTTACCTCCGCGCCCTTTAACACAACGGCAAGCTACACCTACGCCATCATTCCTATGTTCACATTTCTGGGGATACTTACGGAGAAAACCGGCATCGCGGAAGGTACGTTTACAGCGGCGGGAAAGTGGCTGGGACGCTCCCGCGGTGGACTTTTGAAGACGGTCGTGGTGGCAAACGGCATCTTTGGCGCATGCTCTGGTATGCCTACGGCGGGCACGGTCGTGTTTTCTCGTCTGGCGCTCCCCTCGCTGGATAAAGCCGGCTATGAGCGTAGTAATGCGCTCGGCGCCATATCCGCAGCCAGTGTTCTGGCTTCCCTTATCCCGCCCAGCGTAGCTATTATTCTGTGTTGCTCACTGGCGGATCAGTCCATTACACGTTCATTGATGTGCGGAATCGGCGGCGGCATTTTGACGATGCTTCTGTTCATCCTGGCTATCGATGTGGTAGCCCTTATATCTCCGCACAAGATCCCCCCTGCATCGAAGGAAAAAGTTCCTTTCATGGAAAAGCTGAAGGCTTTGAAGATGCTGATCCCCATCTTGGCTCTGTTCTGCATCATAATCATCGGCTCGTACACCGGCTTTTTCACGGCTACGGTGGGCGGCGCGATCGGCGCGTTCGTATGCCTGATTTATGCTATGGTGAAAAAGGTCGGCTTCAAAAAGCTTTTGGAGTATTCCAAGGAAGCGGCGATCATCAATGCTAACTTTTTCCCCCTGCTTATAGCGGGCACGATTTTTGGCCGGTTCGTTACGCTCAGTCAGCTTCCGGACATCGTGATGAACTGGATTATTACAATTCATGCATCCAAGTTCCTGGTTTTTACCATTGTTCTCATTTTCTATATCATCTGCGGTTGCTTGATGGACATGCTGGCGGTACTTTTGATCACGGTTCCCATTATATATCCCATGCTGGTCGGGATCGGCTTTGATCCTTATGCTATGATCATTTTCCTTGTGTACATTTGCAGCATTGGCGGCATTACACCGCCAGTCGGTCTTGGCGTGTTCATGACAGCGGCTTCAGTCAATGTGGATTCCAAGATCATCTTCAAGGGAATTGTTCCCTATTTTGTCGCACTGGTTCTCAGCTCCTATCTGGTGGCTTTTGTGCCGCAGATCGTTACCTTCCTGCCCAATATCCTGTCGTAGTTTGTCAACCAGAATAATAAAAAGAAAGGGAAAAGAAGAATGAAAAAATGGATTGCAATGCTCCTTGCTTTGTGTATGCTGCTCGTATTCTGCTCCTGCGGAAGCCAGCAAGAGGCAGAAAAGTCGGAAATACCCGCAAAGACTGCGGAGGAAACGACCGAAACGGAAGGAAAGGCAGTTGAGGCCGTTGGTGAGCCGGTAAACCTGGTGGCGTGCTCTGCTTTTAAGAACACGGATGCAGAAGGTGTTATGCTCAACTACTTCATGGACTATGTCACGGAGAAAAGCGGCGGAACGATTACCTTCACCAAGTACATGGCCGGTACGCTGGGCACCTCTGCGGAAGAGCTTGGGATGCTCTCTAACGGCGATATCGATGTTATGGCGCTGTATGCGCCGGCGTATGCCTTTGAGCTGCCGCAGTTTATCTATGTTATGAATGCGGTCGGTACCTGCGAAGAAGTTATGGACTGGTTTAGCTGGACCTGCTACGAGAACGAAGAAACGGCCTCCATTCTGGCCGATGCGCTCAGTAATTACAACGGCACTTTGCTCAAGTGTGCATACGCGGTCGGTCAGACAATGTTCCCTTGCACAGAGAAGATTACTTGCTGGGATGACATCAAGCACAACCTGAAGTTTGGTGCTATCTCTGATTACGCTGAGGGTGAGGGGTATCAAAGCTGGGTGCTTGTGGATGCAGCGGATAACTATGAAAATCTCCGCAGCGGTCTCGTACAGGCTCTGGAGAGCAGCGTGGACAATATTGTCTCAGCCAAGCTTTATGAAGTGTCCAGCTACTTCCTGGATACACAGATTTATTCCCCGTTTAATCATCTTGTCATGAACACGGATAAGCTGAACAGTTTGTCCGAGGAGCAGCAGGCGCTGATCTACGAGGCTGCCGCGGCCACAGCCGCTTACAGCGTTGAGTATGCCAACCAGTGTTCCGCGGATGCAGTTGAGATCATTGAGGAAGCTGGTGGAACAGTCATTCCTATGACGCAGGAGGAGCTGGATCTCTATTGGAAGTATGATGTGGAGATCAACTATGCTTCCGCCTATGAGGGTCTGGGTGCAGCGACCGGTACGATGGACGATGCGGCGGTTATTATCAACTCCATCATGGAATACTGGGACACGGATTTCCGCGTGGGCGAATGATCCGGAGTACACGTCTGCAATAGACGATATTTGTAGAGAAACAAAGCGAAGGGGCACTTCATCTCAATGAAGTGCCCCTTCATTGAGATGAAGTAGAGTAAACGTGGCCGATCATTGGTGTTGTAAAATCATCGGATTATGGCTTAAAAATGGAAGCGCCAGTCTTTCTTCGGAAAGACCGGCGCTGGTTGAGTTTGTGACGGATTGCTTCGGGAGCCTACTCGTCCTTTAAAACATATTCATTCAAAGGCCTGGCTAAGTAACGATTACGAGGGAATTCGCTGGAAGTGACATAGCCGGGGCGAGCATTGATCACATCCGGGATTCGGTTGACAGGGGTGGCGGCGGTGATGATGGGAGTGACAGGGGACATCCAGTGGATGACGGTGGTTTCCGGTTCGCCGCGAATGATGTATTCGTAGTGCTCGCTGTCACCTTCGGTGTATATCTTGCAGGCCAGTTCATATTCCACTGTGATGCCTTCGGCGGTCTCGGTGGAAATGACCATGGCTTCGCCAATCAGACAGCCAACGGGAATGACCCGGTCAAGATTTTTAGAATAAACGTCTTTGTTGGACAGTATGGGAACGTGTGTGCAGATTTGCCGGGTGGGAGTAAGACCGAGGTAATCACACATCCAACTGTTCTGGTCACCGGGGAAACAGGGGATGTGACCATTTTCTCCCTCGAAAACCTTGCCGCCGAATTGTTCGTTCCAATCTTCCAGACGATAACCAACATGGTGGTTTTCATATAGGTATAAGACGCCGTAGTCTTCCAGATTCAGGGTGCTTTTGATTCGAACACTATCCACACGTGCGCAGGCGCCCATGGCGCAGGAGACGATGGTTCCCCAGCCAATCTCCGGGCAACCGCTGGAGGTCAGGGTGCAGTTGTTTTCCTTAGCGAGTTTATCCAGCTTATCTGCCAGCGATGGGTTTGTTGTCCAAGGCCAGGTGGCCTCTTCGCCAATGTTGATGCAGTTGACACCACATTGAGCGCATGCGATCAGGACATCTTCTATTTCGGCCAGCGTACCGCGGGCAGCTACAATGCAGATGTCTGGTTTCACGGCGGCAAATACGCTGCGGATGTCGTTCACATGGCTGACAGGGATCCCAAGGGCACCGACTCCGGCCAAAAGGCCGAGATCCTGTCCGACGGTCTTTGCGCTGTGGCCAAAAGCGGCCACGGGCTCGGCTCCGTGTTGAATGCTGTAACGGACGATCAGACTGCCTTCGATGCCAACGCCGACATAAGCGACTTTGACTTTTCGTTTCATGCTGTAAGCTCCTTTCTGGCTGGTTTTACTTTACGTAGGTTTCCATGCTTTTGAGAAGATAGCGGCAGGGGGGAAGTTGGTCTGCTGTGACGTAGCCCGGAGGTGCGTTTAATACATCCGGAATGCGGTTTACCGGGGAGAGCGCTGTGATGACAGGCGTGTTGGGCGCTGTAACGGTGACAACGGTATCAGGGGTACCCGAAATCGTCCATGTGAGGCTGTCCTGTTCACCGGGCGCATAGATTTTGCCGCAGACTTCCATATCAACCGATATACCCTCCGCAGTTTCGGTGTGAACCACATTGGCTGTTCCAAGAACCTGTCCGGGAAGAATATTGCGCTTGAAACTTTCGCACCAGACTGAATCTGTTGAATATCGGGGGAGGTTTTTCATGGACTGAGAAGAAACAGTCAGTCCAAGTGCGTGACAAAGCCAGCCGTTGGGATCGCCGGGCATACAGGCACTACCGTAGCCGGCGGGAGCATCTTCTTTTGAAAAATGCTTCTCAAACTCGGCTTGTGTAAGTCCGACACCGTGGCCGGTGATAAAATGCGGGCCATACTGCTCTACATTGTAGGTGACGGTGCCTCGAATTTGCTTCAGTGTTTGTGTGGCGCCGGCCAGTACCAAGGGGAGCGTTTGCCAGTAGGTGTCGGGATAACCGCTGGCACTGATGGTGACACCGTGTTCTTTTGCAAGAGTGTCCAGTTTATCCGCTAACTCCGGGGCGGTCGTCCATGGCCATGCGGCCTCTTCGCCGATGACGATGCAGTCGCATCCAGCTTCGGCACAAACAGCCAGCGTGTCATACATTTCATTCAGTGTGCCTTTGGTGGCAACCATGCAGATATCCGGTTTGCAAGTGTGAAGGACCTCAGCAGCTTGTGAGGTGGGGAGAACGGAAAGACCCATATGGCCTAAGCCCGCTATGGCGCCAACGTCTTTTCCGATTGTATTGTCGCTGGCACCAAAGGCAGCGGTCAGCTCAGCGCCTTTATCCAGTGCGTAGCGGATCATCATAGAACCCATTTTTCCCACGCCAAAGTGGGCAAAGCGAACCTTCCTGTCCAAAAAACGGCCTCCTTTTGCGGATGTTTTAGAAGTTGGTACAAATTCCTTGCAATAAACAGCTTGTTCTTTTATTATTATAACAAAGATGACGAGATTAGGGAAATCGTCTTTCGCTATTACCACTATTGATTTTTTCAATGAACTGAGAGGCGGAAAATCATGGAACTGCGGCAGCTTCGATATTTTACGGCGTTGGCTCGTGAACTGAATTTTAGCCGGGCTGCGGAGATATTGCACATCTCTCAGCCTACGCTGAGCCAGCAGATTGCCGAGTTGGAAAAGGAGTTGGGAGGAGCTCTGTTCAATCGAACTCGCCGCTCCGTTTCGCTGACAAAGGCGGGAAAGTTACTGTTGGAAAACGCGGAGGATATGCTCTATCAAATTGACCAGATGTGCCTGCGTGTGCAGCAGTTTAATAACCACGAGCGAAATGTACCTACGCTCCGGATCGCAGTGGATACCAATGACCATGATCTAGATCGTATCGACGTGATCCGCGCCATTACAGACATACATCGTCAAATACCGGAGGCGGAGTTCCGTATCATTACGGTGCCGTTTAATTCCATACGTTCTGCATTGTGCAGCCACGATGTGGATGTGGCATTCTATACGGTATCGGATGAGACGGTAAAAAACTTGCTATTGCCGTACAAGATACTTAAAATGGAAAAAATGGTGCTGGGTGTGAGCGATTTCTTTCTTGAAACTCATCCTGATGCCGATATATCCACCATTTTAAAAGAACTGCCGCTCTGCCTCATCAAGGGCGATCATCGCTGGAACAATTTCTTTGTGGATATGCTCCAACGGTATGAGAAGAATCTGCAAACTATGGTGTTTGATTCGGAGGGTTCGTTGTTTGACTATGCAGCGGCAGGACTTGGGTTTACCATCACCACAGACACCCTGTCACATATGAGTAATAAAAGCCATATCGTCAATGTTCCGATCGAGGATGAGGATATTCGGGCGATTGAATTGGTTTTGTGGAATGAAGACAGTCCTAATGCACTGAGGGATGCCCTGCTAGAATGGATCGAGGAGAGTAGCCAGTGAAAGGGGGGGGCGTGAGGTGTATGAACGGGTTCAAATCGTACAGACTACCCCCCTGGCTGGAGAATATAGATTTTTAGGAAACGGCACCACTCCTGTTTTTATGGATACGATCTCGCCTCTATTGCTTGGATTTTTTATTCCACTTTTGGATATATGAATACCCCCTAATGTAGTAATTTTGTCGTACTACACTAGGGGGCTTTTGTCTGATGTTCTTTTGTCGCTGGCCTGTTGAGTATGAATGCCGTTTCATTCTCCCTTGTAATACCCCACGTCGTCCTGTGCGGCGAGCCAGCGCAGGTTCAGCACCAGGCGCTCGTCGTAATAGGCGCTGCGCAGGCGACGGAAGAAGTCGCGGGGGCTGTTGAAGAAGTCGCGCGCTTTTTCGCGCCGCACAAGGCGCTCGGCCTCGGCCAGCAGTTCGTCCTGCTGCTCGTTCAGTTCATAATCCATAAGGGGTCACCGCCTTTTCTGTCTGTGTGTCAGTGTACCACAGCCGTCCCGCTGCGTCAAGCAAGGCAGAAAAACGGCCACCAGTTCATCAAAAGCCAGCTCAGCGCCGCCATGACTGCGATCATCAGCACGCTCAGCGGCAGACCATAGCGCAGCATCGTTCGCGGCGGCAGACCGTAGCCCACGGGCACGGCGCGGATGGAGGTGGGCAGACAGTAGCTTAAATTCACGCCAATGGTGGCGGCGTAGATATAAGGGATGGGGTCAAGGCCAAGGCCGGATGTGACCGTGATAACGATGGGGATGCAGATGGCGGCCGTGGCCGTGTTGGATGTGAAGTCCGAGAGCACCAGTGTGACGGCCACGAACAAAAGGCACAGCCCAAAGCCGCCGGAAAGCGCGCTGCGGCCGATGGCCTCGCCGATCATGGCGTCCGCACCGCTGCCCGTGATGAGCTTGCCGAGTGCCAGTCCGCCCGCGAACACATACATCAGCCCCCACACGATCTTTTTCTGAACCGTTTTCCATTCCATCACGCGCGTGCCGTCCGCCCGGTGGGGCAGGAAGGTCAAAACCGCGCACAAAAGGAAGATATACGCGGGCTTGAGTCCCGGCAGAAAGTCGGAAAACAGGCCCCGCACGAAGCTTAAAACCGTGGCGGCGAGGAAGAGGATCAGGCTGATGATCTCCGCGCGGCTCATGCGGCCAAGCTTTTTGCTCTCGGCCTGAAAATAGGCCCGCGTGCCGGGCAGCCGCACACCCTTTGGCCGCAGCAGCAGAAGATAGCCGAGATTCGTGACGACCAGAACCAGCATGATCGGCGCGAAGCGCAGGGCCCAGCCGCTATAGAGAAACTCGCGCCCCGTGAGCGATTCGATGTAGCTGATGACGGTCAGATTCATTGCCCCGCCAAGCGGCGTGGCCAGCCCCCCAATGCCTGCGCCCCAGGCGATGGTCATTAAAATGAGCGAGCCGGAGGGGCTTTCGGCAATGTCGCCCTCCCCGGCGTAGCGCAGCATGGAAACGGCGATGGGCGTGAGCGTGGCGGCCACGACGGCGTTTGGCAGAAAGGCCGACATCACGGCGGAGAACAAAAACCAGAACACGAGCTGCCCGGCCAGAGAGCTGCCGATGAGCGTGAGACACGCGGTGGCGATGCGCCGGTCAAGGCCGGTCTCGTCCCAGCTGATGGACAGGATCGATGCGCCCAGCAGCAAAATGATGGTCTCCCCGGCGTACTGCGCGATCACGGAGGACATATCCGTGATGCCGAACAGCGCGTTTATCACGATGGGCAAAAATGCCGTGACGGCATAATCCACCGGCGCTGTGATCCACCACAGCGACATCCATACCACGCTGCCAACGGCGGCGCGGGCGGCGAAGGTGGTGAAGATATCCGCCGGAAGAAGCCACAGGCACAGCGCAAACAGCAGCGGCCCGAGGATGAGCGGGATGGTTTTTTTCATAAAAGGCCTCCAAGAGGAAAAGGCCGCCGTGTTTGCGGCGGCCAAGACGGATCATTCGGTTATAAAGCGGCCAAGAAACGCGTCCATCGCGGCCTCGCAGCCGGGGCGGTCGGTCACACGGCTGCCCACATGGCGCGCGCCGGGCACGGTGTAGATGGCTTTTTCGCTGGCGCACAGCATATACATCTCGTGCGCCATGGCGCAGGGGATATAGCCGTCGGCCTCGCCGTGGATGAACAGCACCGGCGTTTTCATCTTCCGCATTAGCTCACGCGGCGCGGCTTTGTTCATGTCGTAGCGCGCGAACAGCGCCATGAGCAGCCGCATGATCGGATACGAGGGGAACAGCGGAACGTGGAATTTGCTCAGTCCGTGGGCGATCTCCTCGCGGGCGCTGGTGTAGCCGCAGTCGGCCACCACGGCGGCCAGATTCGGGGCCTGGCCGTCGCCCGCTGTGAGCAGAACGGAGCTTGCACCCATGGACACGCCGTCGAGCACGATCTGGCAGTCGTCGCCAAAGCGCGCGCACAGCAGCTTCAGCCACACGAGCAGGTCGCGCCGCTCGTACTGGCCCATGCCGTACCAGTGGCCCTCGCTCAAACCGCAGCCGCGCAGATCGGGCAGAAAGAGGTTGTAGCCGCGGTCAAGATAGTACTGCGCGTCGAGATAGCGGTCGCGTGCGCAGCCCTCGATGCCGTGGACCAGCACGGCGATCTTTTTGCTGCCCTGATCGAGCAGACAGGCGTGCAGCGTGTATCCCTCGCTTTCAGCGAAATGATCCTCCATGCCCATCCCACGCAGCGTGGTCTCCATTTCCAAAAGCTCGTCCAGATACGGCTCGAGCGCGTGCGGACAGGGCTTTTTGTACCAGGGGCGGCGCATCATGCGTGTCCACATCATGTAAACAGCCATGCAAAGCCCGATCAGCAGAAGCAGACCCAGCAAAATCAGGATGACGATGAGAACGATTTTCATTCGCTTTCCTCCTCACGCTGTACGGTTTTAAAATAGGGCTTGCCGACCTGCAGCAGCACAAAGCCCGCCACAAACAGCAGAATCAGCGACAAAAGACCGAAGCAGGCCTTGTCCGTTAAGCTGTACACCAGCGAATAAAGCGCCGGGCCGATCACGCAGGCGAACTTGCCGAAGATGTCGAGGAAGCCGTAATACTCGTTGGATTGCTCGGCGGGGATGATCTGGCCGAAATAGGAGCGGGAGAGCGCCTGAATGCCGCCCTGCACCGTGCCCACCAGCGTGGCCAGGACCCAGAACAAAACCGTGGAGATGGAAAGCGCCTGTGCCTCCTGCAGGCCGAGCATGGCGGAAAAGTCCACAATGAAGCCCATGCCGAAGCCGATGATGGTGATGAGCGAATACACGCCCACGGCGATGGTGATGAGCCGCAGGGCGCCGTATTTCTTGCCCCAGGAGCCGAACCAGATGGTAAACGGCATCGCCACCAGCTGTGTCACGAGCAGCGCCAAAATCATGCCGATGGAGCCGAGACCGAGGGCGCTGCCGTAGTTGGTGGCCATGGTGATGATGGTGCTCACGCCGTCGATGTAGCAGAAGTAGGCGAGGATGAAAAACAAAACGGCCTTGTTTTTCAGAATGTTTTTGAAGGTGGCAATGGTGTTTTGCCACGCCTTTTTGCCCAGATGCTTTGGCGGCGTGGAGACATAGTGCTTCTGGTGCACGTTGTTCCAGAAGGGGATGGAGAAGATCAGCCACCACACCGGAACGATCAGAATGGCGATCTTGTAGCTGAGGATGGACTGGCCCATGGCCAGCATCACGCCGATGGAGATGAGAAACGGGATGGTGGAGCCGCCGATGTAGCCCATGGCGTAGCCCCAGGCGGAGACTTTGTCCATGCGTTCGGGCTCCGTCACATCCGTGAGGAAGCTGTCATAAAACAGGCAGGAGCCGGAAAAGCCGATGCGGCTGAGCACGAAGCCGATGAGCATCCACACCCAGTTGTCAAACAGCGCCATGAAGCAGGTGAACACCACGCCCATGACGGTGAAAACCGTCCACAGCTTTTTCTTCATGCCCTTGAAATCGCCGATGGAGCCAAGATACGGCGCGAGCACGGCCGTGATGAGGTTGGCGAAGGACACGGCGTAGCCATAGATGGTGTTGATCACGCCGGCGTTGGCCAGCCCGCTCACGACCAGCGCGAAGTAGATCGGCCAGATGGCGGCGGAGATGTTCGTGGCGTAGATGGAGTTGGCCCAGTCGTAGAGGATCCACGACCACTCGGTTTTGGTGAAGCGTTTTTGCTTGGGTGTCTTGTCCATGGTGGGGTACCGTCCTGTCTCTTTTTATCGCGGCGCTCAAATCGCGCCGAGCTGTCCGACGATACGGTCGGCCAGCGCCACGCCGGCGGCAAGGCAATCGTCCGGCGCTTTTTCCTTCAGCCAATTCACTAAAAACGCGGCGGCAAAGCTGTCGCCCGCGCCCACGGCGGAGACGACCTTCGCCTGCGGCGCCGGGGAATGCAGCACGTGCCCGTCCGGAAACAGCAGCATCGCGCCGTCGCAGTCGAGTGTGACCAGCAGCGCGCGCAGCTGCGGATAGCGGGCGAAAACATCCGGCGGCAGCGCCTCGCGCTCGTGGCGGTTTACCTTCACAAGCGTCGCATGGCGCAGACAAAAGTCGATGCCGTCCGGCGACCAGAAGCGGTGGCGCAGATTCAAATCGCAGAAAAACTCCCGCGCCTGCACCCGGGCCAAAACGGCCTCCAGCGTGCGGGCGGAAACGGCGCTGCGCTGGGCCAGCGTTCCGAAATACACCGCGTCCCACGCGGCGGGGATATGCGCCGGGGTGGGGATGTTGTCCCATGCGACATCGCGTATGACCTCGTAGGTGGGGTTTCCGGCGCTGTCGAGTGTTATATTTGTATACCCGGTGGGGAATGGGACCTGCTGTATCAGATCGGTACGCACCCCGTGGCCGCGCACGGCGGCAAGCGTTTCCTCGTCTCCGGTGCAAACGGCGGACAGCAGGTGGCTCTCCGCGCCGAGGCGCGCGGCGTGAACGGCGAAATTCAGCGGCGCACCGCCGAGACAGCGGCTGTCGGGGAACTGGTCCCAAATGATCTCGCCGCAGGATAGTATCTTCATAGGCCCGGAATGATCTGCTGCGCCACGGCGAAATAAGCCAGCAGCGCCAGCGCGTCTACGATGGTGGAAATGAAAGGACTGGCCAAAACGGCGGGGTCAAGGCCGAGCTTCGCCGCGAGCATCGGCAGCACGCAGCCGACGAGCTTTGCCGCGATCACGATGATGATCAGCGTCAGGGACACGACCAGCGCCACAGCGGTGGTCACGCCGTCGTTTCCCAGCAGGAGATGGTCGACCAGCATCACCTTGCCGAACGACACGATGGCAAGGCTCAAACCGCACAGAAAGCCCGTGCGCAGCTCCTTCCACATAACGGCCCAGATGTCCGAAAACTCAAGGTCGCCCAGACTCAGCGCGCGGATGACCGTGACGGAGCACTGCGAGCCAGAGTTGCCGCCCGTGCCCATCAGCATGGGGATGAATAGCGTCAGCGCGGCCACGGTGGACAGCGCGTCCTCAAAATGATTCAGTATGATGCCGGTAAAGGTTGCGGAGATCATCATCAGCATCAGCCAGGGAATGCGCGCCTTCCAAAACTGCATCACGCCGGTTTTCAGATACGGCTTGTCAATGGGCGTAACACCGCCCATGATCTCGATGTCTTCCGTGGCCTCTTCTTCCATGACCTCCATGGCGTCGTCAACCGTGACGATGCCGACAAGGCGGCCCTCCGCGTCCACAACGGGCAGCGCGGTGAAATTATACTTGGTGAACATGGAGGCCACGTCCTCCTGGTCGTCCTGGGTGCCGACGGAGATGACGTTTTCCTCCATGATGTCCGCGATCACGTCGTCGTCCTCCGCCAGAATGATGGTGCGGATGGACAAAATGCCGATCAGATGGCGGCTGTGGTCGGTGACATAGCAGGTGTTGATGGTCTCGGAGTCCACGCCCGTGCGGCGGATGTGCTTGATGGCGTCGGCGGCGGTGAGTGTCGGCTGCAGGTCGACAAACTCCGTGGTCATGATGCTGCCGGCGGAATCCTCGGGGTATTTTAAGATCTCGTTGATCATCTTGCGGGTCTCGGAATCGGCCTGCTTTAAAATGCGCTTGACCACATTCGCAGGCATTTCCTCGACCAGATCGACCGCGTCGTCCACATACAGCTCGTCTACGACCTCTTTCAGCTCGCTGTCGGAGAAGCCGTGGATCAAAAGCTCCTGGGAATCGGGGTCCATTTCGATAAAGGTTTCCGCGGCGGTGTCCTTCGGCAAAAGCCGGAACAGGCGCGGCAGCAGCGTTTGATCCATGTCGTCAAACATGGCGGCGATGTCCGATGCGTTCATCGTTACCAGCACATCGCGCGCGCTGCTGTATTTTTTCTGCTCCATCAGAGCAGTGATCGTGTCCGTCAGCGTGACGGTCTTTTCAGCCATGGTTGCTTCCTCCTGTTTTCAGATTTCAGAGAAAGACACAAACGGCTTCGGTTCAGCGGGCGATGGCCGCCCGCGAGCTTCGGCCCCGTTTTGTGCCAGAATTGCCGGTACTACTGCCAGCGGCGTCCATCAAATCACCCCTTGTCTGAGTAAGATCGCACACAAAAAAGCCTGACCGTGTGCATTTTTACATTATAGCACAAACAGTCAGGCTTTGGAATTGATTTTTTGTAAGTTTGGGCGGATTATTCGAACAAAAGCGCTTCCAGCTCCGCCACGTTGTCCGCCACGGCGATGCAGCCGGCGGCCATCAGCTCCTCGCGGCCGCCGTAGCCATAGCCCGCGCCGATGCAGGGGATGCCGCAGATCTGGGCGCCCTTGGCATCGTGCAGCCGGTCGCCGACCATCACGGCCGAGCTCATGTCCACATGGCCCTCGTCGCGCGCGTACTCGATGACCTGGTATTTCAGCCCCCGCTCGCCGTTGAGCCCGCAGCCGGAGATGATCTCGAAATACGGCGCAAGGCCGAATTTCTCCAGGATCTGCACGGCGAACACCGTGGGCTTTGTGGTGGCAACGTAAAGCTTGGCACCGGCGGCCCTGAGCTTTTTCAAAAGCTCCTCCATGCCGGGGTAGGGGCGGTTTTCAAACAGGCCGATCTTGGAATAGTGCTCGCGGTAATCGTCCAGAAAACGGGCGGCATCGTCCGGACTCATGCCCCAGATGTCCACAAACGACTGCGGCATGGGCGGACCGATGAATTCGTAATAGGCGCTGTTGTCCTCGCAGGGCAGACCCCACTTTTTGCGCGCGTAGATGATGGCGTTGGTGATGCCCTCGGCGGGATCGGTGAGCGTGCCGTCAAGGTCGAAGAAGATGCTCTGGTATTTCAATTGGTTTTTCAATCAGCGTTCCTCCCGGAAATAACTCAGGCCCAGACTGGCCGGCGGATTGTTCTCGCGCTTTTTGCGCATGGACACGGCCACCAGCACGATGATCGTGACCACATACGGCAGCATTTTGTAAAGCTCTTTAACGGCGAAGAACGAGCCGGTGGGCAAAAACAGATACAGGATGTACAGGCCGCCGAACAGGATGGACGACCAGATGCCCGTGCTCGGCCGCCAGATGGTGAAGATGACCAGCGCGATG
>CAYROZ010000038.1:0-14585 GCA_964426125.1 uncultured Oscillospiraceae bacterium | reverse complement strand
ACGTTTTCCGCCACGGACAGCGGCCCCACCAGATTCAGCTCCTGATAGATGACTGCCACGCCGTGCTGGGCCGACTGCTGCGGCGTAAGACGCGGATAGCTCCGGCCGTCAAAATCGATCTGGCCGCCATCGGGCGCCACGGCCCCGGCAATGATCTTGATGAGCGTGGATTTGCCCGCGCCGTTTTCCCCGAGCAGGGCGTGTACCTTGCCGTCGGAAAAGCACAGCGACACATCGTCCAGCGCCACCACGCCCGGATATATTTTCGTTATATTCTTGAGCGTTAGCATGATCGTAATCTCCTATAGCGGGAGGGACAGCGCCCTCCCGCCGTATGCCGATTTATTCCACGGGCGCGAAGGTCATGGCTGCCGCGTCGATCGTGATGACGCAGTCGCCGCTCGCGCTGTCGATCCAGGCCCAGAGGCCCGGCGTTTTGTAGGGGGAGGAGGCATCCACATTGACAAGGCCCGTGATGGTCACGGTGTCGCCGTCCTGGCTCCACGCACCCTCGTACACATCGAGTATCATGGTGTTGCCGGGCAGACTCATGCGGCACACGCCGCCCTCCAGAAGCTCCATCTGCATGGTCTCCTTGCCGCCAAGGCCGTCAAACTCGTAAAGATAGGCGTTTTCGCCGCCGGTCGATGCCTCGCCGCTGGGTTCGGCGGAAGCGTTGCTTTCGCCCTCAAGGCCCACCAGCATACCGCCGCCGAGATTGCCCCAGGTGCCAACACCGTCGGCGTCGAACCAGCCGGCCATAGGCCGCGCGTCGCCGTCCATCGCGCCGGTGGTCAGCGTGCCGTCGCCATTGTCCGTCCACTCGGTACCGGTGTAGGTGGAGTTGCCCATGGCGGAGTTTTCCTCAAAGATGCTGTAAGTGCCATCGTCGTTGAGGGTAATGGTCCAGTAAACATAGAAATCAAAGGGCGTAAGCTCCTCGCACTTATACTCCCCGGCCACGATGGGCTCGGCCGCCAGATCATATTCCGGCGCGGGCTCCTCGCTGGCCTCGGCGGGCGCTTGGTCTGCGGCGGCTTCGTTATAGCCGTTTTCGCTGTCCCAATAGATCGTGGTAGTGTCCTTCGTCAAGTCAGCCAGGGGGTCGAAATCCTGCACCGTGACGGCATTGACGATGTCGCAGTTGGCCAGATACGCCACGCCGTCGCCGCTCCAGTCGGCGTCCACGGTCCACCACTGGCCGATGCCCTGCGGGGTCTGCACGGCATAATCCACACCGGCCTCGCCATACATCACGTTATAGGCCAGCTGCGCAAGCTCACCGGCCACGTCGCCGCCGCCGAACTCCGCCGCACCGCGGAACACGGACTCCGTGCCGTCATAGCCGAGCGAGCCCACCAGATAATCCGGCTCGCTGCCCATAACGCCGGCGGAGAAAAACGCAAACTCGTCCAGCTCGTTTGCGAAGTTATCCACGATGTACTGGCCGCCCTCCGTGGAGGCAAGGGAGTTGTAGCAGATGAAAAGACGGGCATTGGGGTACTGGGTCATCACGTTGGAGATGGTGGTCACGTTCGAGACGGCCATGTCCTGCTCGATCTCCACGCCGTTATAATGCGCGGCGATCAGCTCGCTGTAAGCGGGGTTTTCCACACGCTCGGCCTCGCTGACCACGTTGCCCATGGCATCAACGTATTCGCCGTCTACATTCATGAGGTACTCGTTCAAAACCGTTTGCAGGCCCTTGGAGCGGTTGATGGTGTCGTCCGACAGGGTGCAGGACAGGAAAACCGTCTCCCAGTCGCCATTCGGGTCCAGATGCTGCTCGGCCCACTTTTTCGCCACCATGCCCACCGTGCAGCCGATGAGATATTCATCCGACACGGTGCAGGAGCTGTAATAGCCCTCGAGAGCGCCGGAATCGCCGGTGGAGCCGTTGATGAGGATCTTGCAGCCGGAATTATAGGCGTCCTGGATGGCATCCGTGAGCGCTTCGATCTCCGTGGGGCAGATGACGATCATATCCGCACCGAGCAGAGCGAAGTTGTTGATCTGCTGGATCTGGGTGGAAACGTCGTCGTCGCAGCTGGCGATCTGCACGTCGCAGTCCGAAAGTGTTTCCTCCAGCGCCTCGGCCATGAGCACATAAATGCTCTGGCTCATGCTTTGCAGACAAAGGCCCACCAGGGGCTTATCGCCGCTCGGCTCCGCAGCCGTTTCGGCCGCCGTTTCCGCCGTTTCCGCGCCGCAGCCGGAAAACAGGCACAGCAGCATAAAAACGCTCAAAAGCAGGGCTATCGCTCGCTTCATGATGGTTCCTCCAAATTGTATTTTTCAAATTTTGTTTCCATTTTCACGTTTTCATCATAATACACCGCGCCCAAATCGGTATTGCAATTATTGCAACACAAGCGCTATAATGGCCCTGAGGTGATCGACCATGACCATACAGCAGCTGGAGTATTTTCTCTCCTGCGCCTCCCTGCTGTCGTTCAATAAAGCCGCCAAGGTACACTACACCAGCCCCTCCACCATCACGCGGCAGATCGCGTCGCTGGAACAGGAGCTGGGCGTAAAGCTGTTTGAGCGCAGCACGCACAAGGTCACGGTGACCGAGCCGGGCAAGCATCTTTTCTTTCGCGTGCAGACCATCATCGGCGAGGTGAGCCAATACCGCGACAGTCTTGTGACCATGGGCCACCTGCCGCCGGAGCAAACGCCGCGCTTTCGCATTGCCAGCTACACGAGCGACGGGATGTACCGCAAGCTGGTAGACATTTTGCAGGCCTTTCCCTCCGACTGGCTGGAAAAGCCCTACAGCTTCATCTTCCCCAAGGAGGGCGAGATGCTCGAGGCCGTTTCCGAGGGCGCGGCCATCGTTGGCATCGACTCGGCGGAGGCGCTCAAGCGCTGCGGCGATGAATACGAAACAAAGCTTCTGCACCGCAGTCCGTTCCGGCTTCTGGTCGGGCGCGAGCACGCGCTGTATGGCCGCGCGGAGATATCCATGGGGGAGCTTCTGGCACGCTATCCCCGCTGCGGCGATTATCTGCCGCCGGATGTGGGCGCCCTGGCCTATGGGCAGAGGGCGCTCCGCTGCGCAGAGGATCTGCGGGCGCTGGGCGAGTTCACCATTTCCCGTCTGCCGCAGATCATGCCGATCCTTGGCCGCAGCGGCCGAAAAAGCGCGCCCATGGACAACATGATGCTGCTTTTGCCGCAGGAGCTGGAGCTGTTTGACTTTGTCCACTTCCACTCCGTGCGCCTGCCGGACGCCGATATCCATTCCGACTATATGCTTTTCTGGCGCAAGGGCAGCGCCGACCCCGATCTTGGACGATTTTTGGCGATGATCGACTACGACGCGCAAAGCCAAAGCGCTCTGCGGCGATGAAAAAGCCGCCCGGAGACCCGAACGGCTTTGCATACCATATAACTATTGCAAAACATCAAATCGTCTCGCCCAGCGCCACGGCGCGGAAGTTATCCGCATCGGCGTTCGGTGAATCGATCTTCCACGCCACGACCGAGCGCAGGCTCGCATCCTCGCCCGCGATTTCAAGCGCCGCCACCTCCTCCGGACAGCGAAACGCCGCGAACTCCGGCGGCAATATGGCCACGCCCACGCCCGATGCCACGCCCAGAAGCAGCATATCCGCGCGGTTATAATAGTTGATGACGTCCGGGCGGATGCCGCGGTTGGCGCAGATGGTTTCGATCTGGCTGGAAAGCGTGAAATCCGAGGCCTGCATGGACACGAACGGATGCCGCCCCACCGTGGCCCAGTCGTTCATGTCGATGGCGGGCACGAGCTCCCTATGCACGAACAGACAAAGCTGGCTCACCCCGGCCACGGCGTAGCGCAGCTCGCCGCCCTTTTGCGGCATCATGGGCTCGTTGGCAAAATACAGATCATAGTCCATCTGCCGGATGGCGCGCAGCATCTCGCTGCCCTCCAGCATGGCCACATCCACCTGCACGCGCGGCCAGCGCTGCGAAAACGCCCGCAGGGCATGGGAAAACGCCTGCGCCCAGCTCGACAGCATGGCCACGCGCACATGGCCGGGCCGATCGACCGCCAGATTGCGCAGCCGAAGCTCCGCCGCCGCCTGTGTTTCGAGCATCCGCGTCGCGTAGCCCACAAACTCCGCGCCCGCGTCCGTCAGGCTCACATGGTGGCTGCTGCGCTCGAGCAGCGGCATACCCAGCTCGTTTTCCAGCGCGCGGATTTGATTCGACACCGTGGGCTGGGACATGAAAAATTCATTGGCCGTGCGCGTGAAATTGAGCGTGCGCGAAAGCGATACGAAAATTCGAAGCTGCATTGTGTCCATATAGCACCTCGCATAACAAATCCGAATGACGCGATAAGCAATCTCTTGCGCCAACTTCCTTTCTGCGATTTATAATAAAATAAACAAATCGCAAAATCAACTCAAAAAGAAATTTTTATAATCGTGAAAGGAAGTATCATCATGGCGTTTGAAAAAAGAAAGGTCATTCTCACCGTTGCGCAAACCGGCAATTTCCAGGGCAAGGACCAAAACCCCAATCTGCCCGAGCAGCCGAGCGAGATCATCCAGAGCGCCTACGATTGCTATAACGCCGGCGCGTCTCTCGTTCACGTTCACGCCCGCAACAAACTTGGCAAAAGCTGCAACGACCCCGAAATTTTCGCCGAGATCAACTCCGGCATCCGCGCCAAGTGCCCCATCATCATCCAGAACTCCTCCGCCCCCGCCACGCGCGACAACGCCCAAACGGACGACGGGCTCGGCGTTCTGGACATGAAGGACCCCTCCTGTTGGCCGGAGATGTGCTCGCTCGACTGCAGCCTGATGACCACCACCTGGGGCGATCTTGAGTTTATTTATATGTGGACACGCAAGTGGCTCATCAAAACCGCACAGCGCATCAAGGAGATGGGCATCAAGGCCGAGATCGAGGTGTTCGACCCCACCGCCATCGAAGATGTGTTTAAGTATCTCTACCCTGCCGGTGTTCTGGACGACCCCGTTTCCATGACGCTCGTGATGGGCATGGATAAGGTCTCGCAGGGCGCGATCAGCTGCTCGCAGACGAACATCGACTATATGATCAATCTCGTTCGGGAAAACGCGGCCGCTGCCGGCGTGAAGATGCCCGTGCATCTGACCACCATGGCCATCGGCGCCCAGCAGCTGCACGGCACCGTGTTCGGTATGCTGCGCGGCACCAGCATCCGCACCGGCATGGAGGACAACATCAACTATTCCTACCATGTGCCCGCCGCCTCCAACGCCCAGCTTGTCGAGCGCATCGTGCGCATCATCCACGAGCTTGACATGGAAGTGGCCACGCCCGATGAGGCCCGCGCTATGCTTGGAATCAAGCCGCTGGACGGCAGCGGCGTTCGAGGAGGATGGAAAAAATGAAAATGGATGGCATCACCGCCATCGGCGTGATCGGCAACGGCATGATCGGCGACAGCATGACCGTTTTGACCACCGGCCACGGCTACAAGACCTACAGCGTGGTCCGCAGCCTGGAAAAGGCCCCGGCCTACAAGGCGAAGTATGACGAATACTACCGCCAGATGATCGGCCACGGCGTCCTGAGCGAGGAGCAGTTTCGCATCTGCGAAAGCTATCTGACCTACACGGATGACTACGCCGATCTGGCCGAGTGCGAGATCATCTTCGAGTGCATCACGGAGAATCTGGAGCAGAAGCAGCAGGTATACGCCGCCATCGAGGCCCACTGCCCGCGCGTGAAGGCCATCTGCTCGGCCTCGAGTTCCTTCCTGCCGGACAAGCTGGGCGAGAAGCTGGGCAAATACGCCGACCGCATCGTGGTCACGCATCCGTTCAACCCCGCGCATATGGTGCCCTATTTCGAGATCTGCACCGGCGCGAAAACGGACCCCGCCGTGACCGATTGGGTCGTGGCGGCCCTCCAGTCGCTTGACCGCAAGCCCGCCGTTTTGAAAAAGCCGAACCCCGGCTTTATCGGCAATTATCTGCAATTTGCCCTGTGGGCGGCGGCGCTGAAGCTGGTGGACGACGGCGTGTGCGACCCCAAGGACATCGACACCTGCCTGAACTACAGCTTCTGCCCGCGCTACAGCAGCATCGGCATCTTCGACCACTTCGACAACGGCGGCTATAAGCTCAACGTGACCACCTGCGACAGCGTGTTCCCCATTCTGCCGCGCTGGGACGGTGCCCCCGCCATCGTGCGCGACAAGGCCGAATCGCCCGACGCCTGGGGTGCCCGCAGCCCCACAAAACGCGGCTTCTACGACTGGAACGGCGTGGATATGGACGCCTACGCCGAAAAGGTGAACGCACCTTACTGGCAATTTTGCCATTGGAACTTTCCAAAGGAGTGAACAAGCATGGCTATCCTCAACAACACATCCGGCAAATACGCCGCAAACTTCGTTCAAACCAGTCCCGGCCCCGGCATGGACCCCGCCTTCAAAGCCATCTATGACAAATTCGCCAAGCGCATTTTGTGGATGGACGGCAGCGTGTGCCCCGGCGCGTTTCAGATGAACACGGCGTGGTATTCCGCCGTGCCCGAGCGCGACCCCATCTTCACCGAGCACGTCCACGACGACTGCGACGAGCTGATCGGCTTTTTTTCCTCCGACCCGAACGACCCCTACGATCTCGGCGGCGAGATCGAATTCACCGTCGGCGGCGAGGCGCATCTGCTCACACGCTCTACCATGATCTTCGTGCCGGCGCATCTGGCCCACAATCCCATGCGCATTCTGCGCGTGGACCGGCCCATTTTCCATTTCAGCGTGGTCACCAAGACAAGCTACGAAGCGGAAAGCGTGTATAAGTGATGACAAAATTCATAACCGCCGCCGAGGCCGCCCGGCTCGTGCGCGATGACGACTGGCTCGTGGTCGCGGGCTTTGGCTCCTACGCAAGCCCCGAGGAGCTGATGCAGGCGCTGGCCGCACGCTATGAAGCCGAGGGGCATCCGAGGAATCTGACCGCCCTGTGCGGCATCACCCCCGGCGACAAAACCGAATCCACCGAGCCCGGCAAGGGCCTTGACCTGGGTCTCAACCGCCTCAAGGCGCCCGGCCTTCTCGGCGCGGTGTATGTCGGCAACCTCACGGACGCGCGCGCCATCGCCTATATGGCCGGACGCAACGAGATCGCGGCCTATATCCCGCCCATGGGCGTGATGTGCAATCTCTTCCGCGCCAGCGCCGGAGGCCGTCCCGGACTGATCACAAAGGTCGGGCTTGGCACCTTTGCCGACCCGCGCATCGAAGGCTGCGCCGTGAACGAAAAAGCGCGCGAGCGCGGCTCCATCGTTTCGCGGATGGAGCTTGAGGGCGAGGAATATCTGTTTTACAAAAGCTTTAAGCCCAACGTCTGCTTCCTGCGCGCCACCTACGCCGACGAAGACGGCAATCTTTCCATGCTGCACGAGGGCGTACAGGGCTCGGAGCTTGAGATCGCCGTGGCCACGCACAACAACGGCGGCATCGTGATCGCACAGGTGGAGCAGATCGTGGCACGCGGCAGTCTGCCCACGCGGGACATCCGCATCCATGGGCGGCTGGTCGATTATGTGGTCGCGGCACAGGACGCGTACAACCAGCGCCAGTGCTATGCGCGCGACGGCTGGCGGCCCGAGCTTTGCGGTCTGGCCAGATCCCCGGCCGGGCAAACCAGGCCCCTGCCGCTCACGGCGCGCAAGGTGCTGGCCCGCCGCGCCGCCATGGAGCTGCGCCCCGATCTCATCATCAACATCGGCAGCGGCATCCCCTCCGGCATCGGCTCCGTGGCCGCGGAGGAGGGACTTTCCGGCTTTACCACCAGCGTGGAATCCGGCCCCATGGGCGGCGAGGTGCAGGAGGGCCTGAGCTTCCCCGGCGTGGCCAACGCCGAGGCCATCTTCTACCAGTGCGACACCATCGATATGTACGACGGCGGTATGCTGGACATGGCCTTTCTCGGCTTTGCCGAGGTAGACCGCCACGGCAATGTGAATGTGTCCAAATTTGCCGGGCGCTGCATCGGCGCGGGCGGCTTCATCGACATTTCGCAAAACGCGAAAAAGGTGTTTTTCATGGGCACTTTTGCGAACAAGGCCGAGCTTTCCATCGGAAACGGCGGCGTGCAGGTGCTGGCCGAGGGCAAAGGGCAGAAGTTCGTAAACGAGGTGCAGCAGATCACCTTCTCCGGCGACTACGCCGCAAAGGCCGGGCAGGATGTCACCTATCTCACGGAGCGCTGCGTGTTCAAGCTCACGCCAAACGGCCTTATGCTCACGGAGATCGCCAGGGGCATCGACCTTGAGCGCGACATTCTCGGCCACATGGCCTTCCGCCCGCTCATCGCCGAAAAGCTGCAATACATGGACGAGCGTCTGTTCGCCGAGGCGAAAATGGGCCTTGCGCAGTAACACGGCGGAAACGCATTTTCGCGCCCCGCACCATAACACCCACGACCTCACCACGGGGCCGTGGGTTTTTTCTCCGCCGCTTACCGGCCGCCTCCGGGTCGGAACGCGAAAAATTTGAACATTTCAGGAACGCATATAGCTTATAGCTCTATAAAAGCCTACAATTGTTGGCGTGATAAAACAAAAGTTCCCGCTTTGTTGACTTCACATTTTAATTTGATTATAATAAATCCATAGCATTTACCATTCGTATGTAATATCAAAAAAGTGGGGCGAATTCTATGGATATCCATACCCGCCAACTGCGTTATTTCATGGAACTGGCAAAATGTCTGAACTTCACCAAGGCCGCCATGAATCTTTTCATTGCCCAGCCGGCCCTGAGCCAGCAGATCGCCGATCTGGAAAAGCAGCTGGGTGTCACTCTGTTTGAGCGCAACTCCCGCTCCGTAACGCTCACACCCGCGGGCAAAATTCTGCAAGACGCCTGCCCGGAAATTCTAAACAAGCTCGAAAGCATCGAGCAGCAGGTCCTGTGGGCGCAGGCGGGACTGCGCGGAAGCATCAAGCTTGGCTATCTTGATGTGTTCCAGCCGTTTCTTCCCTCCCTTGTGCGCCAGTTCCGCCAGCTTTATCCGGACATCGCGCTGGAGTTTTACAGCGGCAGCTTAAAGGAGCTGCGCACGGCGCTGGAGCTTGGCGATATCGACATCGTGTTTTCGTGGATATACACACGGGAAATTCCGCCGGAGCGAGCACCGGCGTATAACATCCTGTGGCAGGAGGATCTCTGCATCGCCGTGAGCAAGGAGCATCCCTTCGTAACCTCCGGCGGCACGAATTACGCTCTGCTGGAGGACGAGACCTTCATCCTCATCGACGAAAACACCTCGCCCGGTTTTCAGTTTCTGGTGCAGGAGGCCACGAGCGAGATCGGCCTGATGATCAAAAACCGCGCCAACAGCAAGCATTTTTCCTCCATCATCACACAGGTCGAGGCCGGAATGGGCGCATCCATTCTGCCGGCGAGGATGCAGTATTTCACCTACTGCCCCACGGAAAACACCGCGTTCATCCCCATCAAGCGCGCGTGCATGGATTTCGGCGTGGCTTGGTATGACGACTCCAAAAACGCCGCGCTTCCGCTGTTTCTGGACGTGATGGAAAAGACCGATTTCACCCCCGGCGGGAAGACGCCAAATTCAATCGAATCATAAAGCAAAACGCAGTGCGCAAATTCTTGCGCACTGCGTTTTTTCGGCGGCATTAATCCCGCTCGTTCACATGATCCACAAAGCGGCCGAAGGCGGCGCGGCCCGCCGCGTCACGCTTATACACGCCCGCGTGCTCCAGCACCTGCGCGAACACAAGGCCTACCTCCTGCTGCAAAATGGCCGTGATATTCTCCCGGGTGAAGCAGTGCTTCTGTTTCAGCTCCTCCACCCACGGCGCGTGCTTTTCAAGCTCGCGCGCACCGGAAAGGATGGCCTCCTCCACCGCCGCGAGCTCCGCCTTCAGCCGCGCCGGAAGCACGGCCAAGCCCATGACCTCAATGAGGCCGATGTTCTCTTTTTTGATGTGGTGCAGCTCGGCATGGGGATGAAAAACACCCAGCGGATGCTCGCTTGTGGTTATGTTGTTGCGCAGCACCAGATCCAGCTCGTAATTTTCTCCGCGGCGGCGGGCAATGGGCGTGATGGTGTTATGCCGCTCGCCATCGGTCTGCGCATAGATAAACGCGGCCTCGTCGGTATATTCCCGCCAAAGGCAAAGGATCTTATCCGCAAGTTCGGCCAGGCGGTCTTTGTTTGCGCTGTTTAACCGAATAACGCTCATGGGCCACTTCACGACCCCCGCGCGCACATCCTCATAGCCCCGGAACACGATCGGTGTTTCCACCGGCGCTTTCTCCATGGGAAAGGCGTAATGGCCGCCCTGAAAATGCTCGTGGCTCAAAATGCTGCCGCCCACGATGGGAAGATCGGCATTGCTGCCCACAAAATAATGCGGAAACAGCGTTACAAAATCCAGCAGCTTGCAAAAGGCCGCCTTATCGATGACCATGGGCGTGTGGACGCGGTTGAGCACGATGCAGTGCTCGTTATAATACACATAGGGGCTGTATTGCAGATACCACTGCGCGCCGCCGATCGTGATGGGAACGATGCGGTGGTTCTGGCGCGCGGGATGGTTCAGCCGCCCCGCATAGCCCTCGTTTTCCGCGCACAGCTGGCATTTGGGATAGCCGGACTGCGGCGCATTTTTCGCCGCGGCGATGGCTCTGGGGTCCTTTTCCGGCTTGGACAGGTTGATCGTTATATCCAGTTCGCCGTACTCCGTGGGCGTTTTCCAGCGCATATCCCGGCAAATGCGGTAGCGCCGGATGTAGTCCGTGTCCTGCGAAAAGGTATAATACCACTCCGTGGCTTTCACGGGATCGGCCTCATAAAGCGACTGAAAGCGCGCGCGGACCTCTCGGGGCGCCGGTGTGAGCACACCCATGAGTCGGGTGTCCAGCAGATCGCGGCTGGTGATATCGTCCGCGCAAAGACCGCGTTCGACCGCGCTGTCGAGCAGCCCGCGCAGAATATCCTCCAGCGGCAGCGCCTGCGGCGGCGTTTCCTCGTAGGCATCGAGCCCGAGAACCGAAAGCAGCCCGTTTATGATATACATCCGGTCGCACTCGTCGATCAGTCCCTTATCCAGGCCATACTGAACCAGCGAGGCGATGTAGCCGCTGTCGCTCATGCGCGCTCTCCCTTCCGCCCGCTTCCCTCGCTTCGGATGGACAGCACATGGCAGCTGCCCGCGCCCAGAACGCGCTCGATCTCCGCGCGGAAGCCGGCCAGCATGTCCATGGGAACAAAGGCCTGCACCGTGCCGGCAAAGCCGCCGCCATGAACACGGAAGGCCCCGCGCCCCTCAAGCAGCGTGTCGCACAGCGCCAGCGCGACCGCCATGTCCTGATGCTCCACAGCCCCGGCGGGGATGACGTTCTGAACATACATCCAGGAGCTTCGGCCGGACTCATTCACCAGTTTGAGAAAGGTTTCAAAGTCGTTTTGCCGCAGGGCGGCGGCCTGCTTCCGCACGCGCTTGTTTTCCTGGTAGAAATGCACGGCGCGCAAAATGGCCCGGTCGGGCACGCGGTGACGAACCTCCGGGAGCTTTGCGAAAAATTCCTCCTCCGGTATCTCCCGCAAAACGGATTTGCCGAACAGCGCGCTCAGCGCGTTCAGCTCGCCGGGAACGGCGGCGTATTGGCCGCTCATACCGGCGTGATCCGCCCCAACGTCCAGAATGCACAGCGCGTGGCCCGCGGCGGAGAAATCGAAATCCAGCCGCTCCACCACCGGCGCGGCGGGGTCGGCGAAATCCATAAACACCATGCCGCCCACGGCACAGGCCATCTGGTCGAGAAGACCGCAGGGCTTGCCGAAATAAACATTTTCCGCCCACTGGCCGATCTGCGCCACCTGCACGGCGCTGAGCCGCCGGTCAAAAAACAGCTCGTTGCATATCGTGCCCATCAGCACCTCAAACGCGGCGGAGGAGCTGAGCCCGCTGCCGGGCAAAACGCTGGAATGCACACGGGCGTCAAAGCCCTGAAGGGTACAGCCGCGCTGGTGGAAGGCCGCCGCCACGCCGCGAACCAGCGCCGCCGTGGTGTCCTTTTCCTCCGGCCGGACCGAAAGATCGTCCAGCTCGACCGCGACCGGCGCATAGCCATCCGAGTCCACGCGTATCACATTCGTGCCGTTGAGCGAAACCTCCGCCGCCGTTTCCAGATTCACAGCGCCCGCCAAAACGCAGCCGTTTTGATGATCCACCTGATTGCCGCTGATCTCCGTGCGGCCAGGGGCCGAGAATAAATAGCTCTGCTTCATGATGTTTTCCTCCTGGTCTTGCAAAAAGGCGCACGTCCGTGCGCCTTTTTGTGTGTTATCCAAAGTTGGGAACAAGCCATCCGCCGAATGATGGACCGGCGGTTTGCTTTATTTCTTCTGAACGTACTTCAGGCAGTCGATGGTGACAGCCGCAAGAATGATGATGCCGGAGAACACGAACTGCAGGTTTGTGTCCACGCCGAGAACGGTGAGCGAATAGGTCAGCGCCGTGAAGATGAGGACACCGACCACGATGCCCGAGATCTTGCCGATGCCGCCGCTGAAGGAGATGCCGCCGACCACGCAGGCCGCGATGGCGTCCGTTTCCCAGCCCTGGCCGTACGAGGCGGAGCCGGAGCCCACCATGCGGATGCATTCCAGCCACGCGCCGAAGCCGTAGAGGATGCCGGCGATGGCAAAGGCCGTAACGGTCACGCGGAACACGTTGATGCCGGAGGCCGCCGCCGCTTCGGAGTTGCCGCCAACGGCGTACATATTCTTGCCGAGCGTTGTTTTGTTCCAAACGAAATACATGATGGCGATCACCGCCACAGCCCACAAAATGATCGTCGGGAAGCGGCCGATCTTCGGCATGATCATCTTGGGGATCTCCACTTCGATCGCGCCGAAGGAAACGCCCTTCGTGGCGAAGGTCATAAGGCCGAACATGATGAGCATATTCGCCATGGTGGAGATGAAGGGGTGGATCTTAAAGCGAGCCGTGAAGAAGCCCGCGATGGACGAGAAGGTCGTGGTCACGATGCAGCAGACCACCAGCGCCAAAACCACACGCACGCCCACGGGCAGCATCGTGAAGTCGAGCACATGGCCGAACAGCGCGCCGGTGTTGATGCCCTTGTGCATGATCATCGTGCAAAGGACCATGCTGGTACCCACCATGCGGCCGACGGACAGGTCGGTGCCGCCAAGCAGGATCAGGCCGCCGACGCCCAAAGCCAGGAACATACGCGGCGAGGCCGCCTGCAGGATGTTGAGGATGTTGTTTATCGTGAGCAGATCGGTATTTTTGACCACGGGGGCCAAAATGCAAAGCAGGATGAACACGCACACGATCACGATGTACAGACCGTTCGTGAGGAAAAACTGGCGGGTGTTGAAGCTGTATTTATAGTTTTCCCACTTCTGCTTCGCCTTTTCCGCCACAGTGAAGTGAGACAGGCGCAGAAGGTCGATCAGATGGTAGCGGTAGGCGTGCGCGTTGTGCTTGCGGTCTTTGATCTCCTGCAGCGTGGATTCGTGCTTGAGCTTGGCGTCGAACAGACGGTTTTTGTAAACGTACTTTTCGTCCTTGATCTCGCCGGGGTCCTTCAGCCCGGCCAGTTCCTGCTTATGCCGCTGCTTGAGCTCATCGAGCTCTCGGGCATAGCGCTCCTCCTCGGCCGCCTTCTGGGCCTTGCACGAGCGCACCACAGGGCTATAGTACTGGCTTTCGTAATTCTTGTCAAGATACGCCACGGCGTCCGCGATGAGCGCATTGATCTGCGCTTTGTTCTGCGCCTCCACCTTTTTCGCCTTGGCAAGCTGCTCGCGGTCGGAGGCGATGATGGTTTTCTTTTCCGCCTTGCTGTAGCTGGCGTTTTCGCGGATGATGGCGATGTGGTTATTCAGGGCGATGACCTTGTCCGTGCCATCGGCACGCAGGGCGTTGATCTGCTCCATGATCGCGCCGACATAGCTGTCGATCGGCTCGAGCAGTTTTTGTTCTTCCTCGTAGCTGAGGATGGTGTCAATGTTGGCCATGGTTTCCTTCTCCTTGTCTCAAAGGTATTTGGCGCTCAGGCGCAAAAGCTCTTCCTGCGTTGCATCCTTCGTGTTCACAATGTCCACCAGCCGTCCGTTGGACATGACGCCGATGCGGTTCGTGATGCCGAGGATCTCCGGCATCTCCGACGATACCACGATGATGGCCTTGCCGCGCTTGGCCATCTGGACGATCAGCTCGTAGATCTCATACTTCGCGCCAACGTCGATGCCGCGGGTGGGCTCATCCATCAGGAACACTTCCGGATCGCGCTCGAGCCACTTGCCGAAGATCACCTTCTGCTGGTTGCCGCCGGACAGCGCCGTGATGGAATCGCGCGGGCCCATGCACTTGGTGTGCATAATGTTGATCTCGTTGGCGGTCGCCTTAACCATTTTGTCGTTGGAAAGGGCGATGCCGCTCATGTAATGCGGAAGGTTTGAAATGGTCGTGTTGAACACCAGATCGCCCTCCTGGAACAGGCCGGTGGCCTTGCGTTCCTCCGTGATCATGGCGAAGCCATGCATCATGGCATCCTTGGCGCTGGTGAAGGACATCAG
>CAYROZ010000037.1:0-14803 GCA_964426125.1 uncultured Oscillospiraceae bacterium | reverse complement strand
GATCTGCAGCTCATGCTGGAGATGACGGTCGAGCCCGGCTTCGGCGGCCAGAGCTTCATGGCGGACACTCTGCCCAAGATCGAAACGCTGCGGGCGATGATCGAGCGGGAAAATCCCGCCTGTGAGCTCGAGGTGGACGGCGGCATCGCCGCAGCCACGGCGCCGCTGGTGATCGCGGCGGGCGCGAATGTGCTCGTGGCGGGGAGCGCCGTGTTCGGCAAGCCGGATTATGAAGCGGTCATCCGCTCGCTGCGTGGGGAGTGAGCGCCATGGCCTTTTTCCCCGCTTCGTTTGAAACCCTGATCGACAAATTTGCCTCGCTGCCCGGCGTTGGCCGCAAAAGCGCCCAGCGTTTGGCTTTCCATATCCTTTCGCTGCCGGAGGGGGCGGCGGAGGAATTTGCCGCGGCCATTGTGGATGCGCGGCAGAACGTGCATCGCTGCCCGGTGTGCCAGAACCTGACGGACGGCGAACTTTGCACCGTTTGCGCCGACGCGCGGCGCGACAATTCGACCATATGCGTGGTGGCGCAGCCGCGCGATGTGGCAAGTATCGAGCGCGGACGCGAGTATAATGGAGCCTATCATGTCCTGCACGGCGTGCTCTCGCCCATGAGCCGCATCGGGCCGGACGATCTGTGCATCCGCGAGCTGGTGGAGCGCGTGGCCGCCGGCGGGGTGGAGGAGGTCATCATGGCCACCGACCCCGACACCGAGGGCGATGCCACGGCCATGTATATCGCCCGACTGCTCAAGCCCTTTGATGTGAAAGTGACGCGGCTGGCCTATGGTGTGCCGGTGGGCTCGAATCTTGAGTTTGCCGACGACGCCACGCTGCTGCGCGCGCTGGAGGGCCGCCGCGATATGTGAGCGCGGCATTTTGAATTTTGGCTTGTATCCCCGCCGGAAGGGGGATAAAAAAAGGCTGCGGCCTTATACATACCATAAGAACAGGAGAAGAATATTTTTATATGGCAAAAAAACTGAAGATCATGGCTCTTGGCGGTCTGGACGAGATCGGCAAGAACCTGTATGTGTACGAGTACGGCAGGGATATCCTTGTCGTCGATTGCGGCATGGGTTTTCCCGATGAGGACATGTACGGCATCGACGTGGTGATCCCGGACGTGAGCTATCTTGTGGAGAACAAGGCCCGCGTGCGCGGCATGATACTCACGCACGGCCACGAGGACCACATCGGCGCGGTGCCGTATGTGATGCAGCAGATCAACTGCCCCATCTACGCCACGCGTCTGACGGCGGGGCTGGTGGGCCTGAAGCTCAAGGAGCACGGTCTGGCCGACAAGGTCAAGGTGGTCACGCTCTCGGCGGGCGACCATGTCAAGTGCGGCTGTTTCGACTGCGAGCTGGTTCATGTCAACCACTCCATCGCCGATTCCGTGGCTGTGGCCATCCACACGCCCATCGGCACCGTGGTTCACACCGGCGACTTCAAGATCGATCTCAACCCCATCGAGGGCGAGGTGTTCGATTTTGCCCGCTTTGCCGAGCTTGGGCGCGAGGGCGTGCTGGCGCTGCTGTCCGACTCCACGAATGTCGAGCGTCCGGGCTACTCCGATTCCGAGCACCATGTGGGCGAGCGCTTCGATGCGCTGTTTAAAGACTGCGACAAGCGCATCATCGTGACCACCTTCGCCTCGAACGTCCACCGCATCCAGCAGGTCATCGACTGCGCCGCGCGCTATAAGCGCAAGGTGGGCATCACGGGCCGCAGCATGGAAAATGTGGTCAAGCTTGCCATGGAGGACGGTTATCTGCGCGTGCCGAAGGATACGCTCGTGGAGATGAACAAGCTCAACGGTCTGCCGCCGCACAAGGTCGTTATCATCACGACCGGCTCGCAGGGGGAAAATATGTCCGCGCTTTACCGCATGGCCTTTTCCGAGCACCGCCAGGTGAAGATCACGGCGGGCGACCGCGTGATCATCTCGGCCTCGGCCATCCCCGGCAACGAGCGCACCGTCACCAAGGTCATCGACGAGCTGTTCTGGAAGGGTGCGGAGGTCATTTACGACCGCTCGGCGGACATCCATGTTTCCGGCCACGCCTGCCAGCAGGAGCAGAAAACCATGATGGCGCTCACCAAACCCAAATTCTTCATCCCCGTCCACGGCGAGCACCGTATGCTCTGCCGCCATGCGGAGCTTGGCAAGGAAATGGGCATCCCCGCGAAAAACTGCATCGTGGCCCAGTGCGGCGATGTGATCGAGCTGACGGAGAAAACCGCCAAGAAAAACGGCAAGGTCACGGCCGGACGCGTGCTGGTGGACGGCACGGACACCGAGGGCGTGGGCAGCGTGGTTTTGCGCGACCGCCAGCATCTTGCCACGGACGGCATGCTGGTCGTCATCCTCACGGTGGACGACGAGGACGGCAGCATCGTTACAGAGCCGGAGATCATCTCCCGCGGCTTTGTGTATATGAAGGAAAATTCCACGCTCATGGAGGAAGTGCGCCGCGTGGTGCGCGAGTCCATCGAGTCGTGCGAGCGGCAGCACATCACGGACTGGGCCGGCATCAAGGGCAAGGTGAAAACCAATCTCTCCGGCTACCTCTACAAAGCCACGCACAACAGTCCCATGATCCTGCCGGTCATCATCGAGGTTTGACATGATATCGCTTTTTGATGCGCACTGCGACACACTGTTCCGCGCCTGGCGGGAGGGCCTTGCCGTGACGGATGCGGCGCTGGCCGCCTCCGTTTCCAGGGCGACGGGCTTTGAAGCGTATACGCAGGTGTACGCGCTGTTTACGGATAAGTCCGGCCGCGCGGGCTATGACGCCATGATGGCCATCGCCAGACGCGAGCTGGGGGAGACCAGCCACCGCTGTGTGTTCTCCATCGAGGGCGCGGAGGGCATCGACTGCGACGAGGGGGTTCTGCCTCAGGCCTATGCCGACGGTGTGCGGGCGATCAATCTTTGCTGGAACTACGATAACGCCATTGCCGGCGCGGCCATGGACGGCGCCACGGGTCTTACGGAAAAGGGCCGGCGCTTTGTGCGGGAAATGGAGCGGCTCGGCATCTATGCCGATGTGAGCCACCTGTCCGACACGGCGTTTTGGGAGCTGATCGAAATGGCCGAGCGGCCTGTGATCGCAAGCCATTCCAACAGCCGCCGCCTGTGCCCCTGGGCGCGGAATTTAACGGACAAAATGTTCCTTGCCATCGCGAAAACCGGCGGCTGCGTGGGGCTGAACTTCTGTGCGGACTTTGTGGGCCGCGGGCGCGATATCGACGCACTGGTCGATCATGCCGAGCATTTTCTGGCCCTCGGCGGCGAGAGGAATCTTGGCCTTGGCTCCGATTTTGACGGCTGTGACACCGTGGCGGGACTCGGTGATCTGCGCGATATGGAGGCGCTTTATAACGCCATGCTGCGCCGCGGCTGGGCCGAAACGCTTGTGCAGGACATTTTCTACAACAACTTTGAAAGGCTTTTCGCATGAATATCCAGATTTATGGCCGCTCGAAATGCTTCGACACAAAAAAAGCCGAGCGCTATTTCAAAGAGCGCCGCATCAAATACCAATACATCGACCTGCCGCGCTACGGCATGGGAAAGCGGGAGCTGGAAAGCGTGAAGAACGCCGTGGGACTGGCCGCGCTGTCGGATGCGCCGGAGGTGACCTATCTGGCCCACGACGCGGACAAGCTCGATAAGCTGCTGGACTGGCCGGAGCTCATCCGCACGCCCATCGTGCGAAACGGAAAACAGGCCACCGTGGGCTATTGCCCCGATGTGTGGAAAGGCTGGGAATAAGAAAAAGGCGGAGGAACCGTGTGTTCCTCCGCTTGTCATTTCAGCCGCTTGCGCGACTGGCTCAACCCCAGTATATAGTCGGTGCTCACGTTGTATAAAAGTGCCAGTTTGATGAGCACCTGGGTCGGAATGTCGTTTTCGCCGGTTTCGTATTTGGAATAGCCCGTCTGACTCATGCCGAGGTAGCGGGCCAGCTGCGTTTGGTTCATGTCGGCGTCCTCGCGCAGATCCCGCAGTCGTTCGTACATGATCGTCACCTCTGTGACAGTATTGCATAACCTGAAACAGATTATTGATTTTTAATCTGTTTTAGGTTAATATAAGGTATCAAATACGGGGAGGGCGGGTTATGCCGGATTATAAGGAAATGTACTTAACGCTCTTTCGCGCCACGGAGAAGGCGGTTCGCATTCTCACACAGGCGCAGGTGCAGGCCGAGGAGCTTTTTCTCTCGGCGGAGGATGACGAGGAAGAGGAAAAGGACTGACCCATGCGGTCAGTCCTTTTTGCAAGCTCTAGAATGGGCTGCCTTATGCTTCGAGCATGAGGGCGGCGTATTTTTCCGGCAGCAGCTCGTCAAGCCGGATGCTTTTCAGCGCGCCCTGCTCGCCGCGCTTTGTCCAGATGTGGAAGCTCGTGGCGCGGTTTACGCATACATCGCCGCGGAAGCATTCGTATTGCAGCCGGATCTTTTTCCCCTCGCACAGCAGAAGCTGTGTGCGCACCGTAACGCGGCCGGGATAGCGCAGCGGCGCAAGATAATTCAGCTCCAGATTCACCATGGCCGGGTCCACGCCAAGCTCATTCATCTCCGTCCACGGAAAGCCATGCTTTTCAAAGAAATCCATGCGCGCGATCTCGTACCAAACGGGGTAGACCGCGTGGTGCACGATGCCCATCGGGTCGCAGTCGGGGTAGCGGATGTCGATTTGTATTTCGGTCATGTTCTTCCTCCTGTGAAAAAACCGCCGCAGCCGGAGATCCGGTCACGGCGGCTTGCTTTTTGCGGTTTTTTACACGCCCAGCAAATCGCGCAGGAAGGCGAGAATGCTGTCGCGGATGTCGGCGTATTTGCCCTTGATCTCGTTGCGCAGCTCGTCGGATTCGTCCTCGTCAGCGGCGCTCTGGGTGGAGTCCGGAACGGCGGGCGCGGGCTGGGCCGGTGCGCTGCTGTCGGCAGCGGAGGCGGGCGTGGTCACACCGGCGGGCGGCGTGCTGGGCTCCTGCTGCGCGGCGGGTTCCGCAGAGGCGGCGCTGGTTGCCGCTTCACCCGAGGCTTCGCCGGAGGCGGCGGTGTCCGTCGGCTCGGCCGAGGCGGCATTGTCCGTCGGTTCGGCGGAAGTGCTGTCCGTCGGCTCGGCCGAGGCCTGCGCGCTTTCGTCGGCAGGGGCGTCGGTCTGCGGCTCGGAGGAGGCGGCGTTCGCCGGTTCGGCGGAGGCGGTCATCTGGTCGTAGGAGCTCATCTCCTCGGAAGCTTCCGGCGCGGTTTCGCCCGTCAGCTCGCTCACGGCGTTGGCGGCGGCCTCGGCGGCTGCGGCTTCCGCCTCGGCGGCGGCCTTGAGCTCGAGTGCCTGCGCCAGCTGATAGGCGCTCTGCATGGCCTCGTCGACGGTGCAGATGGTGTAGTCGGTGGCCCAGTCGGTGTAGCTGCCGCTGGCGTGGTCATAGAAGCCGTCCAGCGCGAGATAAGCGGCGGCTTTTTCCAGCGTGCCGAGCATCTCGGCCTTGAGCACATTGCCATAGGGGTCGAAGCTCTGGATGCTGCGGCCGGTCATGAGGCCGTTGGACACGGCGGCATCGATGCTCTCGGCGCCGGCCAGCTCGCAGTCGTAAAAGCTGCTTTCATAGCCGGGAGCGGTTTCCAGCTCGCACAGTGCCGCGACAAGCTGGGCCAGCTCCAGACGGGTGTAGCTGCGGCCGGGACGGAAGGTACCGTCCGTGTATCCGGCGATGAAGCCGCCGTCGATCATGAAGCGCAGCGCGGTTTCGTTTTCGGAATAGGAAAGGTCGGTGAACTGGTCGGAAAGCGGCAGCTCAACCGCCTCCTCCGGCGCGGGGGCCGGTTCGCTTTCCGCCGCCAGGGCGAATGCGCTCAGACACAGCGCGGCGGCCAGTGCGAGCAGGGTTATAAAGAAAGGCTTGTAAAGGTGTTTCATTGCTATTCTCCCAGCCTAAAAGATTTTATTAGTTACGCCTATCATACGCCACCGGGGGCAAGGGGCGCAACATCAATTTGGTTACAGTTTTGCCGTGTGCGTCCGCGGGACGGGAAATTTGCGCTTGCAGATGGGCGGAAAAGCGTTATAATAATGGCAAATTCGCGAAAAGGAGAGACAATATGAAAAAGTGGATCAGCCTGCTGCTGGCCGTTATGATGCTTCTGGCGCTGTGCGCCTGCGGCGAGACGGACACGGCAGTGGAAACGGCCGAAACAACGGCCGAAACGACCGAGACGACCGCTGCGGAGGAAACTGCGGAGCCGGCCGAGCAGCCGCCCGCCAAGCCCGAGGGCGAGGCCAGCGGAGAGCCCTCCGGGGAAGCCTCCGGCGAGGCGTCCGGCAGCGGCGATGCGCCCATCAGCGCGGCCAACCAGAAGGTGCCCGACCATGCCGACCCCATCGATTTCACGCCCGACGAGGGCGCGAGCTATCTGGCCTTCACGGGCGACCAGCACGGCGAAACGCCGGGCTACCGCGTGTGGCTGGAGGATCAGCTGCTCGTTTACGGCGACAGCCTTTCGATGCTGAACTATTCCGGCGACATCTGCGAAAAGGCGTGGGTGCAGGATGTGTTCGACGAGTGGAAGGGCGTTTTGGATGAGCTTGTGCCGGGGCGCTACAATGTGACCACGGGCAACCAGGAATTCAAGTCCGGCGCCCCTGGCCCCACCTGGGACGAGATCGGCGAGGGCTTCAAGGTCTGCGGCGAGGTCGCCAATACGGACGATTACATCATCTATAACATCGGCGCGACCACGGAGACCTATCTGTTCCCGCAGGAGGAGCTGGAAGCCATCGACGCGTATCTTGCCGCCGCGCCCGCGGATAAGCCCATTTTTGTTCTCAGCCACTATCCGCTGCATCTGGCCTGTGCCACGGCGACCCACAGCATCCCCGCCACGGATCATCGCCAGACCGAGAACAACGGCGAACTGATCGATATTCTCAACAACTACCCCAATGTGATCTTCCTCTGGGGCCACAACCACACCTTCCAGGACCCGCGCTACGGCACCATCTGCCCGGCCGGTTCGAAGATGACGTGGAGCTATGAAAATCCCACGGATAAAAAGGAGATCGGCTTCACCTACGTCAACTACGGCTCGTTCTGCCGCGGGGACAGCTACGGCATGATCGCCGAGGTGCTGCGCGGAGAAGGCGGCGTGAATGTGTATCTGAACTTTGTGGACACGAATGTTCCCATGGCGACGAAGGATTCCGCCGTGCTCACCTTCGGCGCGGACGGCACGGTCACGGCGGAGGTCACCGCCGGTACCGGCATCGATTACGATGAGATCCTGTCCATGTCCGGCTATGCCGACGACCCGAACTTCATGGATGAGCTTCGCGGCTGATAACGATATGTAAATGCACTCCTCCGTATGTCTTTTGCGGCATACGGAGGATTTTTTTCATCCCTGCTCGCGGGCCAGACGCCGGGCCAGATTCAGCAGCGCGCGGCAGCGTTCGCCCTCGCCCTCGACCACGATGGCGCTTTGGTCGGCCAGGGGCGCGGCGTGGGCGGTGCCGCTGTCGTCCGCGATACGAAGACCATCCGACCAGTCCGCGCCGAATTCGCACGCAGCCATGGCAAGCTGACCCATGAGGGCGGCGCGGCTGCGGCAGGGCACGATGCTGCGCTGCCTGGCGTCCGGCTGCGGCAGACGATAAAGCCCATCCAGCGCGTCAAGATTGGCCTGATAGTAGCTGCGGGGCGTGCCGATGTCGCACCAGTAGCCGTCCAGACGGAGGCCCTGCATGGGAGTGCCGCGCCGCAGAAGAAGCGGGAACAGGTCTTTGGCAAAGTCAAAGGGCGTGTCCGGCGGAACCGGGTCCATCGCCTCCGGGGACAGGATATAGATGCCCGTGGACACCGCGTCCGTGACCACGCGCTCCCACGCGGGCTTTTCCAGAAATCCGGCCACATGGCCGTCGCGCCCGGTCACGACCAGCCCATAGCGCAGCGGCTCGTCGCTGCGGGAAAGCACGATGGTCGCGCCGCCCTTGTGCTGCGCGGCGGCCTCGTCCAGTGCAAAATCACAGGCGCAGTCGCCCGCGATGACGAGAAACGGCCCGCCTGCCCAGAAATCCGCGCAGGCCTTCACGCTGCCGGCCGTGCCGAGCGGGGCGTCCTCCGTGCGGTATTCGATGGAAACGCCGAAGTCACGCCCGTCGCCGAAGTGGGCGCGGATGGTATCGGGCTTATAGCGCAGGGTGATGCAAAGCTCGTCAAAGCCGCAGACGCGCAGATGGGAAACGATGTGCTCGAGCAGCGGCTTTCCCAAAAGCGGCATCATGGGCTTGGGCAGACCGCCGGAGATGGGCGCAAGGCGCGTTCCCTCGCCGCCGGCCAGAATAACAGCCTTCATCGGCAAAGCTCCTTTGCTGAAAAAACTTCGGCAATAGTTTTTGCTGCGCGGCGCTTTTTTATTTACAACAGGATTTTGATTTGCTATAATATTTGAATCCTAAATTGGGGAAGTATCGCTATGAACAACAAGATGAAAAAGATCGCGGAACCGGACGCGAAGCTATACATTGTGGTGCTGCTGGTCTTTGCCGTTTTGACCTTTGTGCTGCTCGACGCGATGATATTGGCGCTGGCCGAGGCGGGCGCTGCCGTGGTGCTGATCGTTATAAACGCCATCGTTACGCGGCGCAGAAGAGCCAATCTTGTGCGCTACATCGAGTCGGTGACCTACGAGGCGGACGCGGCAAAGAACAACACCATGCTCAATTTCCCACTGCCCATCGTGGCCTATCTGCTCGATTCCGGGCGCATCGTGTGGGGCAATCAGGACTTTTTCAACATCTGCGGCCGCGTGGAGCCGAGCTTCGGCGCGTATATGAGCGAGCTGGTGCCCGATTACAGCGGCAAGTGGCTGATGGACGGCAAAAAGCGCTGCCCCGGTCTGATCGAGCTGGGCGGACGGCGCTATCAGGTGCACGGCAACATGATCCGCGGCCAGGAGGGACAGGCGTCCACCGGCTCCATGGGCATCACCTACTGGATCGACGTGACCGACTACGACGATATCAAGCGCGAGCATGAGGCCACGCGGCCCGTGGTCATGCTCATTTTGATCGACAACTTCGACGAGCTTACGAAAAACCTGGCCGAGCGTGCGCGCAGCGACATCCGCAACCGCGTGGAGGACTGCATCGCCCAATGGATCGAGGGCAAAAACGGCCTTCTGCGGCGCTTTGACCGCGACCGCTATCTGTTCGTGTGCGAGCGGCGGGATTACGACGCGCTGGAAAAGGAAAAATTCCGCCTGATAAACGACGTCCACTCCGTCACGTCCACCAACGGCATCCATGCCACGGTGTGCATCGGCGCGGGCTACGACGGCTTCGGCTACGAGGAGGATTTCCGCTTTGCGTCCACGAGTCTGGACATGGCGCTGTCCCGCGGCGGCGACCAGGCCGTCACGCGCGACCGCATCAACTTCCAGTTCTACGGCGGACGCGGCGCGGAGGTGGAAACGCGCACGAAGGTGAAAAGCCGCGTGGTGGCCAATGCGCTGGCCTCGTTCATCCGCGATGCCTCCGTCACCTACGTCATGGGCCACCGCTTTGCGGATATGGACTGTCTCGGCGCGGCGGTGGGCATCTGCTCCATTGCCCGCAAGCTTGACCGGCGCGCGCGCATCGTGATGGACCCGAAGGACAACGCCTGCGGCCCGATGATCGAGGCACTGAAAAAGAACAAGGAATACGCCGATATCTTCATCACGCCCACGGCGGCCATGGTGGCGGCCAACTCCCGCAGTCTGCTGGTCGTGGTGGACACCAACCGCCCGGACAATGTGGAGGATGAGGCGCTTTTGCAAACCATCAACCGCGTGGCGGTCATCGACCATCACCGCCGGGCCGCCAGCTACATCGACAACGCCGCCGTCACCTTCCACGAGCCGTATGCCTCCTCGGCCTGCGAGCTGGTCACGGAGCTTTTGCAGGAACTGAGCGAGCCGAAGGACGTGCTGCGCTGCGAGGCGGAGGCCATGCTTGGCGGCATCGCGATGGACACGAAAAACTTCACCATCCGCACCGGCGAGCGCACCTTTGACGCGGCGGCCTTCCTGCGGCGCTGCGGCGCGGACACCACGGAGGTCAAGCGTCTTTTGCAAAGCGACTTTGAAAGCACCGTGGCGCGCTACTCCATTTTGCAGCGGGCGCAGCTTTACAGGGACAACATCTGCGTGTCCGTTGTGTATGAGCCGGTGGGCCGCGTGGTGGCGGCGCAGGCGGCCGATGAGATGCTCAACATTTCCGGTGTTGAGTGCTCGCTGGTTTTGTATCCGGCCCCGGACGGCGCAAACATCTCCGCGCGCAGCATCGGCAATGTGAACGTGCAGGTGCTGCTGGAAAAACTCGGCGGCGGCGGCAACAAATCCGCGGCCGGCGCGCAAATGAAAAACACCACCGTCGATCAGGCGCTGGATCAGCTCTCCGCCGCCATCGACGAATATCTTGCCTGACAGGAGGAATATCACAATGAAAGTCATTTTGCAGAAGGACGTGAAGGGACAGGGCAAAAAGGGCGAGCTGAAAGAGGTTTCCGACGGCTACGCGCGCAACTATCTGCTGCCCCGCGGGCTGGCTGTGGAGGCCAATGCCGACAATCTCAACGCCATGCGCCTGAAGGAAAAGGCAAAGCAGGCCCAGATCGCCCGCGAACGCGCCGAGGCGCTGGAAAACTCCAAAAAGCTTGATAACGTCATCGTTACCATCAAGGCCAAGGCCGGGGAGGGCGGACGTCTGTTCGGCTCCGTCACCTCGCAGGAGATCTCCACGGAGCTCAACGCCCAGCACGGCATCTCCATTGAGAAAAACCGCATCGTGCAGTCGGACCCCATTAAGAAATACGGCTCCTACGACGTCAAGTGCAAGCTCGGCTATGAGATCTCCGGCACCATCCACGTGCTCGTGATCGAGGGGTAAAAAAGCAGAAAAGGCAGGCTCATCGCCATGGATGAACTTCTCGGCCGCCGCGTGCCGTATTCGGCGGAGGCGGAACAGGCCATTCTCGGCTCGATCCTCATCGACCCCGGCTGCGTGCCGGACGTGATCGAAAAGATCAAGCCCCACGAATTTTATATCGAACAAAACCGGCAGATCTACGAAACGATCTTTTCCATGTTCTCGCTCGGCCAGCGCATCGACCCGGTCACGGTGCTCGACCAGATGAAGCTGCGCGAGGTGTGGCACGACAACAGCCAGCAGTATCTGCTGGAGCTGATGACCGTCACGCCCACGGCGGCGAATGTGCTCGATTACTGCGCCATCGTGCGCGACCAGGCGCTGCTGCGCAATCTGGGCACGGCGGCCGGGGAGATCAGCGACATCGTCTATTCCGGCGCGGGCGAGGCCGAGGCTGCGCTCACATTGGCGGAGCAAAAGGTATATGCCCTGCGCAAGGACCGCACCATCGGCGGTCTGCTGCCGCTCAATCAGGTTTTGCAGGACGTGTTCCACCAGATCACGGAGGCCTCGAAAAGCGAGCAGAAGTTCACGGGTCTTTCCTCGGGGCTTACCGATCTGGATGAATACATCCGCGGCTTCGGCCCCGGCGACTTCATTCTCATCGCCTCGCGCCCCGGTATGGGCAAAACGTCCATCTCCATGAACATGGCGGTCAATGCCGCAAAGGTCACGGGCAAAACCGTGGCGGTGTTCTCGCTGGAAATGAGCCGCGAGCAGCTGGCCGTGCGTCTGCTTTCGGGCGAGAGCCACATCAACAATAATCTGCTCACGGAAGGGCGGCTTTCGCCGGAGGAATGGCGTCTGCTCGCGGAGGCGGCGGCCACGCTTTCAAAGGTGGACATCCGCATCGACGATAACCCCTCGCTGTCCGTTTCGGACATGAGCGCCCAGTGCCGAAGACTCGATAATCTGGGTCTGGTGGTCATAGACTATCTGCAGCTGATGCAGTCGGCGGGTTCGGGCCACAGCTGGTCGAACGAAAGCCGTACGCAGGCTGTTTCCGACATGAGCCGTATGCTCAAGGTCATGGCCAAGGAGCTGATGGTGCCGGTCATCTGCATGAGCCAGCTTTCCCGTGCCAACGAGTCGCGCCAGAACAAGCGGCCCATGCTGTCTGACCTGCGCGAATCCGGCTCCATCGAGCAGGACGCGGATGTGGTCATCGGCCTTTACCGCGACGGCTATTACGACCAGAACTGCGAGGATCCCAACGCCGCCGAGGCCATCGTTTTGAAAAACCGCCACGGCAAGGTGGGCACGGTGCGGCTGCGCTGGCTGCCGGAATACACCAGCTATGTAAACGACGAGCGCCGGTATGACGAGGACGATGAATACTGATCTTCTGCGCGAGCCGGTGTTGTGCGCGGTGTCGGGCGGGGTGGATTCGATGTATCTGCTGTGCCGGCTGCGGGAGCTTGGCTATGACGTGATCGCGGCGCATTTTGACCACGGTCTGCGCGGCGCGGAAAGCGAGCGGGATGCGCGCTTTGTGGCCGATTTCTGCGCGGAAAACGATATCCGCTGCGTCGTAGAAAGCGGCAATGTGGCGGCCTATGCGCGGGAAAACGGTCTTGGCATCGAGGAAGCCGCGCGCCAAATGCGCTATGCGTTTCTGGAAAAAGCGGCGGCGGAGACCGCTGCCGGATGCATTGCCACGGCGCATAACGCCAACGATAACGCGGAAACGATGCTGTTTCATCTCGCACGCGGCACGGGACTGCGCGGTCTGGGCGGCATTCCGCCGGTGCGCGGGACGATCGTGCGGCCGATGCTCTCCGTCACAAGAGCGCAGGCCGAGGCGTATCTGACCGAGCGGGGGATACCCCATGTGGAGGACTCCACCAATGCGTGCGACGATTATGCCCGCAACCGCATCCGCCACGGCGTGACGCCGGTTTTGGAGCAGATCAACGCCGGTTTCATCGAAAACGCAGCGCGCTGCGCGGCGCAGCTTCGCGCGGATGAGGCGTTTTTAAGCGCGCTGGCCGCCGAGCACATCGCCCGGCATGGGGCGGATGCGGCCGCTCTGGCGGCTTTGGCGGAGCCCATCGCGGCGCGGGTCGTGATGCAGCTGGCCGGCTCGGCCCTTTCTGCCAGCCACATCGCGGCGGTGCTGCACACGGCAGCCCATGGCGGCGCGGCGGATATCCCCGGCGGACGCGTCCGGCGCGAAGGCGGCGTGCTCGTGTTCGGCGTCGGGGAGCGGGAAAACCTGCCCGAGCGGGCGGTCGAGCCCGGTGAAACGGCTCTGCCGGAGGCGCATTTGACCCTGCGCTGCACGGAGAAAACTCCGGCAGCGGGCGTTCACAGACCATTCACCACTTTCTTCTTTTCATCGGATAAAATATGTGGTAAACTATATGTCACTGCGCGGCGCGCGGGCGACCGGCTGCGCCCGGCGGGGCGCGGCTGCACGAAAACGCTCAAGCAGCTTTTTGCGGAAAACGGTGTGGAGGCCGCGCGGCGCGGGGCCTGGCCGGTCATACGCGATGAGCGCGGGCCGCTCGCGGTGTATGGCATCGGCGTGGACGAAAGAGCCCTGGCCCGTCCGGGAGAGCCGGACGCGATAAAAATAGAATTTACCCGCCAAAGCGGGGAGGAGTAAACAATGGATAAGGATCTGGCGTACATTCTGATCGATACCGACGAGATCGCCAAGCGCACGGCCCAGCTCGGCGCGCAGATCGACCGCGACTATGCCGGGCGCGAGCCGGTGTTCGTGGGCGTTTTGAAGGGAAGCTACATTTTCATGTCTGACCTTGTGCGGCAGACAACGCTGCACGGCGTGGTGGACTTCATGCAGGTGTCCAGCTATGGCGACCGCGAAACGAGCACCACCGGCGCTGTGAAGATCGTGCAGGACCTTTCCATGAGCATCGAAGGGCGCGACGTGATCATCGTGGAGGACATCCTCGACTCCGGTGTCACGCTCAGCTACCTTACAAAGCTTTTGCGCGGACGCAATCCCGCGTCGCTGCGCATCGCCACGCTGCTGGATAAGCCCGCGCGGCGCGAGGCGGATATCCACGCGGATTATGTGGGCTTTGAGGTGCCGGATGCCTTTGTGGTGGGCTATGGCCTTGACTATGACCAGAAGTATCGGAATCTGCCGTACATCGGCGTTCTGAAACCGGAAATATACACAAATTGAGGTAAAACACTGAATGGACAAACAACCCAACAAAAAAGCGAGGGACGTAGGCTTTTATTCGCTGGTTCTGGTCGTGCTGCTGGCACTGATCTTCACGATGACCGGCGGAAAGAAACCGGCTGTCCCGACCTATTCCGAGCTGCTTGACCTGTTTGAAAACAAGCAGGTGGAGTCATTCACCCTCTCGGGCGACGAGCTTGAGCTGAAGCTGCGCGAGCCGTTTGAGGGGCAGACGGAGATCACGAAGACCATCCCGGACACGGATAAGTTCTTCGACGATCTCGGCGAAACCATCGCCGCGCAGAAGGCTGCCGGCATCCTGACGGAATACGACTGGAACGAGGGCTGGAAAACGCCGTGGTGGCTCAGCTTCCTGCCGTACCTCATCATCATGGTCGTGTTCGGCATTTTGTGGTATGCCATGATGGTCCGTGCGTCCGGCGGCGGCGGAGCCGGCGGTGTGGCCCGCTTTTCCAAGGCCCGCACCCGCACAGCGGCGGAGGCGCAGGACACCAAGACCTTCCGCGATGTGGCCGGATGCGACGAGGAAAAGGAAGAATTACAGGAGATCGTGGCCTTTTTGAAGGACCCGCAGGCCTTTACCGAAATGGGCGCGCGCATCCCCAAGGGCGTGCTGCTCGTGGGCCCTCCGGGCACGGGCAA
>CAYROZ010000036.1:0-15153 GCA_964426125.1 uncultured Oscillospiraceae bacterium | reverse complement strand
GGCTCGGCCATATCCAGCCACGTCGTGGTGTTTAGCTCAGACGGAATGGGCTCCCACGGGTCGATGTCCGGCGCACGCACTTGGAGTATATCGATCTTCCCGCGCGCCATTTTGGCAAAGTCGATCACGTCCTCCAGCCGCATACCGCCGGGGATATCCAGCGGATCATGGCCGGAGATGCTCGCTTCGATGATGAAATCCTGTCCGCAGCGGCGTTTGATCTTGTCGCACAGCTCCAAAACAAAATGGGCGCGCGCTTCCAGACTGCCCCCGAATTTATCGGTGCGCTTGTTGGTAAGCGGGCTAAGCAAACGACCAAGGACGCTGCCACGGTAGGACATATGCAGAAACGTTGCGTCAAAGCCGCATTCATAGCGCAAAATGGCAAGTTCCTCCACCACGCGCTCCGCCATCTGCATAAGCATTTCTTCGGTGATTTCATGCGCGGCCACGCTGGAAACGCTGCCGTCGCCAACCACTGCATCCCGCAAAACACCAGCGGAAACATCGTAACCCGGAGGCGGAGCCAAGCCTACACCGCCCTGGATCATGCTGCCGTAATAGTGAACACCCTCGGCAAGCTGGGCAATGTAGTGCTGTGCCTTCAAATCGGTGAAATCAAACAGTCCATCGTGGTTTTTCGTTCCGTTGGGGTCCGAACCGGCATGAAGGCCGCTGATGTTGACCATGGCCGCGCCATTTTTTGCCTTGTTGGCATAGTGGTAAAAGGCGTTTGCACTGGGGTAATTCTCCGGTCCCTGAAGAAAGTGGGGCCGGCTGGGCGAGGCGATCATGCGGTTTTTCAAAACCACCCCACCGATTCGGATGGGCTCAAACAGATGAGAAAATTTGTTGCTGTACATCGTGTCCCTCTACTTAAAACGAAGTGGCTGTGTCATAACCGGCCCGCATACAGCTCATGACCGAGCCGACCTTCTGGCAGTTGCCCATCAGCCGGAACATCTCCCCGGCCGAAGCATAGCGCATGGCGGCATCGATATCCGGTTTTTGGCCAACGGCCAGCACCACGCTGTCGCAGTCGATGCGTTCCTGCTTGCCGTCTTTGAGCTCATAGGTCACACCGCTCTCGTCAATGCCGGTGCACACCGCGTTGAGAACGCAGGAGAAATTCGGCTCATTTTCGCAGGCTCCGATGAACATCGTGTAGTAGTGCACGCGCCACGATTCCTCTGCCAGCATATCGTGCTTTGCGATCACAGTGACCTTGTGGCCGAGCTGCGCCAAATGAAGGCCGGTCTCCACGCCGATGTCGCCGCCGCCGACCACGACCACAGAGCTTCCAAGCGTGTCCTCGTGGCCGTACACATCCGTGGCGAAGGTCACGTTTTTGCCATCCACGCCATCAATGGCCGGAACAACATTTTTCGCACCCACAGCAGCCAAAACCACATCGAAACCTTCCTCGTTGAGACTCTCCGGCGTGGGCTCACAGCCAAAACGGATCTCGATTGCGGGATCGTTCAGCATTTTTTGGATCATATGGTCGCGGAAGTCCTTCAGCGGCCACTTAAAGCTGACGCCATCCACATGATTGAGCTCGCCGCCCAGCCGATCGGTCTTTTCAAAGATCGTGATCCGATTGCCGCGCGACGCGGACACGAGTGCCGCCTCCATGCCCGTGATACCACCGCCCACGATGGCGACCTTCCTGCCGCCGCTCGACGGCGCGGCCAGCGCCTTGGCGCGGGTATCGAGAGCCCACGTGGGGTTGACCGAGCACATGGACAGCCAAGGATCGCGGTTGGAGCTTCGGTGGCACTTATTGCAGCGGATGCAGGGCACCAGCTCATCGCGGCGGCCACTGCCGATCTTGCCGGCATAGTCATCGTTGGAAATAAACGCGCGGGCCATGGACAAAAGGTCCGCCTTGCCCTCGGCCAAAGCCGCCTCACAGTCCTCGGGATAAAAGAAGCCACCGCTGGCCGCGATCATCATGTTCAGATCGGCCTTTTTGATCTGCTCGGCCATATACAGCCACGGCGTGTGGGACTCGATGTATCCGGTCGGATGCTGGGGATCGATGTGCGGTGCGCGGATCGTGAGAATATCGATCAGCCCTTCCATCTGCTTGGCAAACGCGATCGTGTCCTCGATCGTCACGCCGCCTTCCATGTCCACGGGATCATGGCCGGACACAGCGGCATCGATCAGGAAATCTGGCCCGCACAGCTCCTTGATGCGCGAGCAAAGAAGCTTGGCAAAACGGATACGGTTTTCAAAGCTGCCGCCAAACTCATCCGTGCGTTTGTTCGTCAGCGGACTGAGAAAGCGGCCGGGCAAAACGCCGCGGTAGGCCATGTGGATATAGGTCCCATCAAAGCCGCACTGCTCCTTTGCCACCTTACAAAGCTGTGCTTCATCCTCGATGATCTTGTAAATCATTTCGGTCGTCAGTTCCTTGCTGTCATAGCGCGGCTTACTGCCATCGCCCACAACATAGTGCGACTCGATGCCCTCGCTCACATCGTAGCCCCAGGGGCCCATGCACATGACAACGTGGTGCGCCTTGGAATTGTAGTAATGGATGGCATCGACAAGCTGGCTGACATAGTGCTGGGTGGTAGCGTTATTGAGATTCCAGCAGGCCATGTGGAAATCCTCGTTGGGGCCGGAGGCATGGTTGCCGTCCACAGTGACCACAGCCGCGCCGCTGCGGGCCCGCCCGGCATAATGTTCAATGAGCTGCTCCGAAGGGAAATTCTCATCGCCCTGAATGAAGTGGGGCTTGCTGGGCGGGCAGATCATGCGGTTTTTCAGCACAACATTGCCAATGCGCAGCGGGGACAGCAGATGGGGATAATATTTGTTCATAAAGTTGGTTCCTTTCCTAAATCGGGGCCGGTTCGATCAGGTCGTCGGCTGGGTCTGAGCGGCAAGCTCTCTGGTTTTATGGCAGCGCACAAAGTGGTTTGGCTGGATCTCTTCCAGTGCGGGGATCTCGCTGCGGCAGCGCTCATCCGCATAGGGGCAGCGCGCGGCAAACCGACAGCTCGGCTTGGGGTCAATGGGCGACGTGATCTCGCCCTGCATAACGATGCGCTTTTTCTGCTGGTGGATGGACGGCACCGGAATGGCTGAAAGCAGACCGACCGTGTAGGGATGCAGGGGCGTTTTGAACAGTTCCTTTGAGGGGCATTTCTCCACCATTGTGCCCATGTACATGACCATAATGTCATGAGAAATATGCTTAACAACAGACATATCGTGCGTGATGAACATATAGGCAAGATTGCGGTCAAGCTGAAGCTGCTTGAGCAGATTCAGTATCTGCGCCTGAATGGACACGTCCAACGCGCTCACCGGCTCATCGCACACGATAAACTGCGGATTGAGCGCAAGGGACCGCGCCACACCGATGCGCTGACGGCGACCGCCGTCAAGCTCGTGCGGATAGGAATTGGCAAAGCGCTGGGCCAGACCGACAGTATCCATCAGCTCCTGAACACGCTTTCTGAGTTCGTCCTTGCTTCTGCACACACGATAGATCTTCAGCGGCTCACCAATCAGCTCCTCCACGTTTTTTCGCGGATCAAGCGAGGAGGACGGATCCTGGAAGATGATCTGCATATTCCGGCGAAGCTCGCGGCGATAACGGCCTTTGGCATGGGTAATGTCCTCGCCCTGGTAGAAGATCTGTCCGTCCGTGCTGGGCAGAAGGCCCAACGCCGTGCGGCCGAGCGTAGACTTTCCGCAGCCCGATTCACCAACAACACCCAGCGTTTTCCCGGCCTCGAGCGAAAAGCTGACGCCGTCCACAGCGTGAAGAATGCCGCGCGGGGTCTCAAAATATTTCTTCAGATCCTTTACTTCGATCAGCGGCGTGCTCATTCGTTCGCCTCCTTTTTCTTCTCGGCCAGAGCGCAGCGGACCATGTGGCCCTGTCCAATGTCAACATACGGCATATCGCCCTGCATGCACGCTTCCGTGGCATAGGGGCAGCGCGGATGGAAATAGCACCCCTCCGGCAGATTGGCCGGGTCCGGCATCAGGCCCTTGATGGGCGACAGCCACTCCACATCCATGTCCAGACGCGGAATGGACCCAAACAGTCCTTCGGTGTACGGATGAGCGGTATGGTCAAAGATCTGCTCCAGCGTGCCAAACTCCACAATCTGTCCGGCGTACATGATAGCCACCTTGTCGCAGGTCTCCGCCACGATGCCCAAATCGTGCGTGATAAGCAGCATAGCCGTCCCCGACTCGGTCTTCAGCTCGTTTATCATCTCAAGCACCTGTGCCTGAATGGTAACATCCAGCGCCGTGGTCGGCTCATCTGCCAGCAGCAAAACCGGATTGCAGGCCAGCGCGATGGCAATGACCACACGCTGCTTCATGCCGCCGGAAAACTGGTGGGGATAATCCCCGGCGCGGGAGGCTGGAATACCAACGCGCTCCAGCATTTCCTCCGCTTTCTTCCACGCCACGCTTTTGCCGCAGTTTTCATGCAGATCGATCACTTCGGCGATCTGGTCACCCACAGTGTGGACCGGGTTGAGCGCCGTCATGGGGTCCTGAAAGATCATGGAGATCTGGCTGCCCCGGATATTATGGAGCTGACCTTTGGACATGGACAGAATGTTCTGTCCCTTGTACAGGATCTCTCCGTTTATCACCTTTCCGGGCGGGTCGGGTATCAGATTGAGCACACCCAGCGCGGTAGTAGTCTTTCCTGCGCCCGTCTCGCCGACCAGACCAACGGTCTCGCCTTCGTTGATGGCCAGGGAGATATCGTTCACAGCACGGACCGTGCCATCTTCCGTGATGTAATGGATCGTCAGATCCTTGATTTCAAGCAGGCTCATAGTTGCACCCCTTTCAGCGCTTCAGACGCGGATCCATGGCATCGCGCAAACCATCGCCCAGCAGATTACAGGCCAGCATCGTCAGCGCGATGACAACACCCGGGATCGTGATCAGCGGCCAGAACACTCGGATGTATTCCTGCCCGGAGGACAGGATATTGCCCCATTCCGGAGTGGGCGGCTGCACGCCAAGGCCAATGAAGCTCAAACCAGCAATAGCCGTGATAGATTCGCCGAGACGCAGGGAAACCTGAACAATGATCGGAGCGAGAGTATTGGGCAGGATATGGTGCCAGATGATGTAAATATCGCTGGCGCCGTAGGACTTGGCTGCCTCAATGTATTCCTCATTGCGCAGCGTCATAGTGGAGGCACGCAATTGGCGGGCCAACGCGGGGATACCACCCACGGAGATAGCCAGCGCTGTATCAAACAAGCTCGTTCCAAGCGCCACCGACAAAACGATGGTCAGCAGCATCCCCGGGATAGCCATGAACACATCCAGGATGCGCATGACGATGTTGTCAAACTTTCCGCCGAAGTAGCCGCAAGCCGCGCCCAAAATCATGGCAAGTATCACACTGATGCCGACTGCCATGACCGACACCAGCAGCGACACCCGCGCACCGTAGAGCATACGGGAGAAGATATCGCGGCCGAAGTCGTCCGTGCCGAACGGGTGCTGCCAGTTGGGCATAATGAATTTGTCGGCCAGGCTCTGCTTGGCATAGTCATACGGGGCGATATACGGTGCAAAAACCGCCGAGAGGATCAGAATGCACAGAAAGCAGAGGCTTGCGATCGCGGTGGGCGATTTGCACAGCCGGTGCCATATCTCACCGAGCTGCGATCTTTTTTTCAGCGTGTTGTCCGGTTGGGTCTTTTTGCTCATGCCGCGACCTCCTGCTTCAAAGCTTTTTTCGTGATCCTCTTTTTCCGCCCGGAGCCGACATACTGCGCCTTGATGCGCGGGTCAATGTAGGCATAGGCGATATCGGTGAGCAGATTCATCAGCGTAACGATGAACGCGCACACGATGGCGCAGCCCTGCACCGTGATGGTGTCGCCGGTGGAAATAGCAGAATACATCAGCAGCCCCATGCCGGAGATATTGAAGATCGTCTCTACAATGATGGTGCCAGTCATGGAAATGCCGACCATCATGCCGATAACCGTGGCCACGGGGATCATGCCGTTTTTCAGAACGTGATGGGTAATGACCTTATTTTCCGGCAAACCCTTGGCCCGTGCCGTGCGGATGTAGTCCTGACGGATGACCTCCAGCATGGACGAGCGCGTCATGCGGCAAATCATGGCGATCGGACCGATACCAACAGACAAAACCGGCATGACCCAGTTTTTCCATGTACCGAGGCCCGATATCGGCAGCCAATGAAGCTTCACCGCAAACAGAAGGATCATCATAAGCGCGACCCAGAAGTTCGGCAGTGCCGCAATGATGATGGCCAGAAGCGTGGAGCCGTAGTCAAAGATGGAGTACTGCTTCACAGCGGCGATCACACCGAGGGGAACACCGATGCACACACTCAGCGCCACACCGAGCAGACCAATGGCCGCCGTCACAGGGAAGCGATTGGCCATCAGCTCGCCGACCGGAATGTTATAAATGTACGAAGTGCCGAAATCGAGCTTAGTGAACACATTCCATAGATACTCGCCGATCTGCACCAAAAACGGCCGGTCAAGACCGAGCTCTGCATTGAGCTCCGCAACATTTTCCGCCGTGGCATAGCTGCCCAGGATGGAAACAGCAGGACTGGAGCCGCTGATAAAGTTTATTGTAAAAACGACCACCACAACGCCGATCAGGATCGGGATCATGAGCAGCACTCGTTTAACGATGTATTTCCACATAACAACCTCCCAATAGTTGGACTGGGTCTGAAAGTTCACTGCGGGACGAGCCATACGGACTCACCCCGCAGCGAAATTAGACCTGAGCGGAAACTATGCCGTTTCAGCTCATCTTCACGCTCGTCACATCGATGTAATGGCCCGTGCCAAACTCGAAGGAAATGCCGTCGCGAACAGCGTAATAGGTGTAGCTTTCAAACAGAGGCAGGAAGCTGTAAGTGTCGTGGCACAGCCGCTGAGCCTGCTCATACAGCGCCACGCGCTCGTTCCAGTCATGGGTGACTTTGGCTTCGTCCAGCAGATCGAGGATCTCGTCGTTGGGGATCTCCGCCGCCGCATTGCCGCCACGCTCCATGGAGGTGAACACATCCGCAGGGTCAACGCCGCCGCCGGACTGGTTGATGGTGAAGTTCACTTCGCCGGCAATGAAGCGGGGGATGATGTCCTGGGGCTGGCCGGTGGTGATGTTCATCGTGATGCCGACCTCCGCGAGATAGGCCTGAATAGCTTCCGCGATCTTATCCTGAAGCGTACCGGACACATTCACCATCTCCAGAACGCACTCCGTTTTGCCGTTGTCCTGCTTCCACTTTTCAACCAGTTCCTTGGCGCGCTCGGTGTCCACTTCGTAATAGCCGACTTCGATCTTGGTCGGGTCAGAGGACGGGACCATTGAATCCTGCGGCACATACACGCCGTTGGTGATGCCGTTGATCATTTCTTCCACAGGGATGGCCAGGCAGATGGCCTCGCGCAGCGTGCCGTCCAAAAATTCCGTGCCAACAGCACTGGACATGGCAAGGCCGGAAATGGTGTGCATGGGGACCTTGATGCACTGGGTATCCTTCATGCCGCCGTTAACAAGCGTTTCCACATCGATGGCGTTCTGAACATAAACAACATCCAACGTGCCGGCCTCATACTCCAAAACAGCGGTGGTGGGGTCGTTGAAGAACACAACGTCAACCTCAGCCGGACCGCCAGGCTCGCCGCCCCAGCAATCATGGTTCTTCTCAACAACAACATCGCGGCCCATGTTCCATGCCTTGAGCTTGTAGGGGCCGGTGCCGTTGGCCTGCTGGTCAATGTTGCCGTCAAGCTCGTTGTACCACTGCTCATCCATGATGAGCATCAGCTCCGAGGTGAGGTTGCCGACCAGCGTGGCGGAATAGCCGGTGGTCTTGAGTGTCACAGTGTAGTCGTCATCCGCGGTGGCAGCGTCAAAGTCGATCCACTGAAGGCGGTTGGCATACTGGGGGTTCTCGCCATACAGACGAAGAGAAAACAGAACGTCGCTGGCCGTGAAGTCGTTGCCGTTGTGGAACTTGACACCTTCATTGAGGTGCAGCACCAGCGTATTGTCGTCGACCCATTCGTAATCCTTGGCAAGGCAGGGATTGATCTCACCGGCCGTGTAGCACGTAAAAAGCGTTTCATACACGCTCTGGCAGATCGCCGTGCCGTAGCCGACCTGACCGCCGATCAGCGGACTGAGGCTCGTAAACTCCGCCTCCACACCAACACGCAGGGTCTGCTCCGCAGCATTATCGACCTCCGGCTCGACCAACTCAGCGGCCGGTTCCGTCGCTTCTGCGGTCGTTTTCTCCGGTGCGGTCGCCGTGTCGGCCGGCGTTTCGCTGCCGCACGCCGTAAACAGCGACAGGCAGAGCATCAGGGCAATGACGAGTGCAACTGACTTTTTCATGTTCATCCTCCATTTTCTTTCTTTTTGTGACTTCTGTGCCTTTTCCCAGGGACATTCGCCCTCATTCGTGTGCACCTTTCACAAGTTCATGATACCTTGTGACGACCATCGACGCAATTTGAATATGGAAAGTCCTCTTTCCAAATTGGAAAAGCACACGCCGTCTTTTCCTTTATTTACGTCTTGATTTCCTTGTTTGGGTATGTAATGATAATATAAACGGATGATGATTATACTTGGGAGGTATTTAGCCTCACAGACGAAAGAAAGGAAGGATCCCGTTTATGACCCTTTTGCAAGTAAAGCTTTTCGTTCTGGTCGCCAAATACGGGAACTTTTCTCAGGCATCCGACTCGCTGTATATATCCCAGTCCAGCACCAGCAAATACATATCCTCACTGGAAAGCGAGCTTGGCTTCCAGCTTTTCAACCGCACCAACAAATCCGTCACGCTTACACGCTTTGGTCAGGAGTTTTACCCCTATGCCAAGGCGCTCATTAACGCGGAGAACGATGTGAATGATTTTGTCAACAGCCAGCGCCGCAGCCGCACCCATTGGGTCATCGGGCTGACAGACGACTTGAAGGACGGCACCAACTTCGGCTTTTTCCGCGCTTATATCAACGCCCTTCACAAATTCCACGAAAGCTATGCCGACATCCACATCGTTACCCGCTTCTATCCCAGCCAAGAGCTGTTTTCCCTGCTTTCCGCCGGCAAGGCCGATTGTGCCATCGTGCCGGTGTGCAACTTTAAGTTTGAGGAGAGCGTTCCGCCCAGCAGCAAGTTCTTTCGCCTGACACACACGCCGAACTATCTCATCCTGCCGCGCAACATCCCGCCAACACCGAAACTGGAAAAGATCGGCCAGAAGCTGCGAACGGTGTACTACCTGCCAAATGATGTGAACCATCACCTTCTCATGCATCTGAACCGCGCCATGCGTTCCTCTCCAAAGGCGTATCCCTGCGCCGCGCCTATGGAGCTGCTGCTGCGTATGTCCGCGTATGAAGCCGGTGCGGCCGCGCTGGTAGAGCAGCATCTCGTTTCGGCCTTTCAGGATATCAACATGCCGATCATCCCGCTGGACGAGGAAACCCTCGGCTCCGGACTGTATCTGTTCTGGGAGCAAGCCAAGGAGCCGGAACAGCTCGAAACCTTCTGCACTTTGATCGAGAAATACATTTCCCTGGAGCAGCAGGTATCCAGGCATGTAAACGCACCCAGCTACGATGAGCGCACGAACGAAATGTTTTACCAAAGGAGCCGCATCGCCTGTGAAGAAGAAAACGGATAAGCCATTTCGCCTGCTCAAGGGCGACTGGTACTTTGAAGGCTACAAAGGTGTAATGGTCCCGCGCCGAAATGGCCGTGGCATGAAGCGAGAGCTTGTATACATCGGCACCTATTACCGCTTCGACCGGCCGTCCGCCGGCATACGGCGGCTGAAGATTGCCTTTGTGCTTCTGTATGTGCTGGCACTGACAGCGTATCTGGCGCTCAATCTGGCGCCGTTTACGGCCGTGGCATTTCCGGCCGTTGGCATTCCGTTGCTGCTGGCCGTGATCCCCATGATCTACCACGGTATCGGTATCGTGAGTCTGTGTTTTGCCCCCGAGGAGATGACCATCCGGAATCGATATTCCTCCATCCGCCGCATAAAGCGCGCTGTGTGCGTAGGCTTGGCCTTTTCGGCGATGACCATGGTAGGCGATCTGTGGTTTCTTATCGCTTTCCGCGGAAACTACTTTCCCAGCGAGTTTATATTCCCGTTTTTGTGCGTGCTGCTTCTGATCGGGCTGAGCATCAGTTGGTATCTGCTGCTGAAAAACCCGCTGCAGCCGGTCAAAAAGGAAAAGGACGAAACCCTTCCGCTTGCCCCAGATGAGGCGGATTAAACACTGGCACCGCCCATTATGCAGAAATTGAAAAAAGTATAAAACCAACCGCATGAGGAGACAGAATTATGATTCGACATATTTCCATATTCACTTTTTCGGATGCACCCGCCAATGGCAAAAGCAAGGCGGAAAACATCGCGGCCATGCGCGCCTATCTTGAGAAAATTCCCGCGCTGTATCCGGCCATGAAAAACCAGATCATCGGCACTACGCTCGGCGGAACGCCCGTTTTGCCGGACGAGGCGCCGCTGCTGTTCGGCGATTTGGTGCAGATCGCGGACTACGACACACCGGAGGAGGCCGCCGCCTATGCCGCATCCGAGGCGCATCAGGGACTGGTCGCCTTTTCCGACCCCATGATGAAGAAAGTCACGGCGATCGACTTCGAGCTTTAAACAAACTGCATACGCCAAGACCCGGAAACCGCCTGATCTGGTTTCCGGGTCTTTTGTATTTTTATAACGTTTTCAGCCGCTCATCCAGCGCCCCCATCTGCGCATCGGTCAGATCGGCAAAGGGCGTGGCGTTGAGCTGCGTCAGCGACATATCCCGCATGGGCAGAGGGATCGTCTCCCACCGGGGCAAAAACTCCGTGACGATCGCCTTTGCCGCCGGATTTTCGAGCAGCTCCGAAAGCGCGGAATTTTTCGCATAACGCTTTCGGATCGGCGGCTCGGGCCGATAGCGGAATTCGTGACGGCCGCTTTCGGCATGGATGGGCGCGGCGGCGCTGTTTGGCAGAACGATCTCCGCCTCGGCGCCGAAGGGGATGCACACCTGCAGGGCAAAATCTCCGTCCGCCTCCACCTGCCAGTGGATCTCATACGGCCCTGCCGCGGAGAGATATTTCATGTCGCAGCGGCCGATGCGCCAGTCGGGCTTCGGCGCAATGGTCACACGGGTAAAGCCGGGATGCTCCTCGCGCAGGCGCAGACCCGCCATGCTGCGGTACATCCAGCCAACGATGCTGCCGTAGGCATAGTGGTTGAGCGAGTTCATGTCCGTGCTGCCGATGTGGCCGTCGGGCTGAACGGAATCCCAGCGCTCCCAGACCGTCGTGGCCCCGAGATTCACGGCATACAGCCAGCTTGGGTAATCCTCGTTGAGCAGCAGCTTATAGGCCATTTCATTGCCGCCATGGTCGCTGAGAGCCTGATTCAGGATGGCCGTGCCCACAAATCCGGTTTGCAGATGGCCGTTTTTCGCCTTGAGCTTTTCAAGCAGCAGCTCCGCCAGACGCGGCTTGCTCCCCTCGGGCGCAAAGTCCATGGACAGCGCCAGCGCATACGCCGTTTGCGTAGTGAGCGCCAGGCGGCCGTTTGGCGTGAAATACTCCCGCTGCAAGCCCTGTTTGATCTCCTGCGCCAATTGGCCATAACGCTCAGCATCGTCGCGCTTTCCGAGGCGCGCGGCGGCTTTTGCCGCCAGAGAGGCGGAGTGGTAGTAGTACGCCGTGGCAATGTAGCCTTCCTCCGTGGCGCCCTTGAACGTGTCGCCATTTTCGCCGTCAAGCGCCAGCCAGTCGCCGAAGTGGAAGCCCACATCCCAGCGGCGGCGGTCGCCGGTGGCGGCATCGATGGCGCGGATGTGCTCCACCCACTGCTTCATGCTGTCGTACTGCTCGGCCAGAATGGTCTTGTCGCCGTAATAGCAATACAGATCCCACGGCAGGATCGCGGCGGCGTCGCCCCAAACGGAACCGGCCGGGCCGGTTTCATGAAAGGCGGGGACAACGTTTGTCACATGGCCGAATTTTTGCTGCGTTTCGTATATATCCCGGCAATACTTGCGCAGGAAGGCACAGCAATCCATCTGGAAGCAGGCTGTGGGAGCGAAAATCTGGGCATCCGCCGTCCAGCCCATGCGCTCGTCGCGCTGCGGACAGTCCGTGGGCACATCCACATAATTGCTCTTTTGGCCCCAGAGGGCGGTGGATATGAGCTGATTGACCTTTTCGTTATCCGTAGATATCCAGCCGGTGCGCTCCAGATCGCTGTAGACCGCGCAAGCGGTGAACCGATCCGGCGTGATCGCGCCGGCAAAGCCCTCCAGCTTCACATAGCGAAAGCCGTAGTAGGTGAAGTGTGGGCGCACCGTGCGGCTCATGCCATCGGAGATGTATACAAATTCCGCCCTGGCCGTGCGCAGATTGTCGCGGTAGAAATTGCCGTCCTGCAATATCTCGCCGAATTGCAGCCGCAGGCGCGTCCCCTTTGGCTCCGAGCAGCGAAAGACCACAAAGCCCGCCATGTTCTGCCCCATGTCCAAAACCGTTTCTCCGGCCGGCGTGTGGAGAACGGCGATGGGCTCTCTCGTTTCCTTCACGACCACGGGCAGGCTATAGCGTTCGCTCAAAAGCTCGGTGTCCTCCGGCAGAACCTCCACCGGCTGCGTCTCTGCTTCCGAGGCTGCGGGGTCATATACCTCGCCGTCATAAATATTGCTGAAGGTGACGGAGCAAGACTTTGCCCGCCAGCTTTCATCCGTCACGATGGTCTGGCCGTTATCCAGAACGAGCTCCAATATCAGCCTGTGGCGCTCGCCATACACCTTTTCCGCAAGATCAAGCCCGAAGCGGCCCATATACCATCCATCGCCAAGCCACGCTTCCAACCGGTGCGTCCCGGCGGACAGGGCGATCTCATAGGTCTGATACGAAAGCCAGCGGTCATACTCGCAGCAGCCGGGCGCCAAAAACTCATTCCCAAGCTTCTCGCCGTCCAGATACAGCTCATACAGGCCCAGACCGCAGGCGTAAGCACGGCCGGCGGCGTCATCCGCCGTTTCAAACTCCCGCACGAACATGGGCGGCTGGCCCTCCGGCAGGGACGCGCCGATCCACTTGGCCGTCCACGGCTCGTTGAGCTTGCCCGTTTCAAACCACGCGGTGTCGCTGATGGCATAGTCGCCGTTATCGGCCCACACCTCGGCCCGCCAGAAATAGCGCGTGCGGGGCTTTAAGTCGATGGGCAGCGCGACGCCCAGCATCGAAAGCGCGGCGGAGCGCCCCGTGTCGTATACAGGCTCGGAAAAGCACTCATCGAGCGCCACCTGCACGCGGATGGCCTCCGGGCGCTTTGCGTCCGTGTCCGTCACATAAAACGACACGCGCGGCGCTTTAAGCGCAAAGCCCAGCGGGTTTGCAAGATGATTTGTTTTCAGCCCGCCGATCTTCATTGCCCGTCCACCGGCATCCCCGTGCCCCACAGGGCCATCAGATCGGCCTTGACCACGAAGAACGACGCCTTTTGCCAGCGCACCCGGCACAGCCTGTGCTCCAGGTCCCCGGCCTCGGCGTATTTGTGGTTGAGCTTATCCTCCACGATGGCATTCCCGGCGAAGATATGCTCCACCAGCGCGATGTGGTCGTCCAGATACGACGGGGCGATGGGCGCGCCGTTGTGGGCCGGGAAGAGATATTCCCACTGGCCTTTCAGAGCGCGCAGACGGCACATATTCCGGTGATGCGCAATAAGCCGCTGCCGCAGATCAAACTCCGGCCGGCCGGGAAATTTCTGTGTCTCTACCTCGTACATGAGGACCTGCGCGCTTTCCATCTCGTCGCCCACGAACAGCGCCCTGCTCTTCCGGTCGAGCAGCGCCAGCGAGCCGTTTGAATGGGCGGAGATGTCATACAGCTCGATTTCCCGCTCACCCAGATCGATCACATCGCCGTCGTGCACAAGCACTTTCTCATAATCCGGATGCGGCAGCGCGCTCATGTCAAAGGGCGACTGGGCACAGGTGGGCAGATCAGCCGCCGCCCCGGGCAGCATCATCACGGACTCCCACTCGCCGTTTCCGCCGGCATGGTCGGGATGGCCGTGGGTGTTGATGACGGCGATGGGCTTCGTCGTGAGCGCCTGCACATAGGCGCGCAGATTGCCCGCGCCCCAAAGCGTATCGATCAGCAGCGCCCGGTCGCGCCCTTCCAGCAGATACATATTCTGCGAGCCGCCCATGGCGTTGATGACCCAGGTGTCCTCCGCGATCTTCCAGCTCATATAGCTGCCAAAAATATCGATCAGATTCGGTTCCATTGCGTTTTCCCCCTTTTATTTTTTCAGTTGTATCAGCGCAAGCCGGAATTCCAGCGGCTCAAGCGTGGCGCTGTAGTCAAGGCTGCCGCCATGGATCTCCAGCGATATATCGTGCAGCATGGGCCGCGCGGAGACCTTCAAAAGCTCCAGCCGGTAGCGGTCAAGCGCCGGATTGACCCCGCCCGACGGCGCGCCCATCTCCACCCATTTATCAAACGCGCAGCCGTTTGCGCGGTTGGTGATGAATTCTGTGGTCTCCAGGATCTCCCGCCGCCCAAGACCGGACAGATGGATATTGAACTCGCGCGGCTTGCGCTGGGTAAAGGGCGTGTAGCGGTCGGTTTCGGTCATGTTGTAGATCTTATTGCCGGCGTAGATGTCGTTAAAATGCTCGTAGTTATACATCAGAATGGCGATGCTCTCGTCGTCGCGCGTAACGATATAGCCCTCGCCCTGCGCCAGAATATGCGGCCGCAGCTGCCGCAGGGTCTCGTAGGCCAGAAACTGCGGCTTTCGGATGCCCTCGATGGTCATCAGACCCAGCCCACCGTGGAAGATCGAATCCTCCAGCGGCTGCTCCTCGATCAGATCGGTGGCCGACCAGTAGCCCATAGCCGCGAGACCGGCGATGCTTTCCAGAACGTTTTTCACCACATAACAGCCCGCCAGCATGGTGTCGCTGATCCAGCGGCGGTGGGATACCGTGAGATTCCACTCCGTGATCCATGTGGGCACCGCAGAAATGCCGACCTTTTGCTTAAACTCCGCAAGGAACTGACAGTGGCGCTTGAGCCGGTCGGGATCGGTG
>CAYROZ010000035.1:0-15218 GCA_964426125.1 uncultured Oscillospiraceae bacterium | reverse complement strand
CCGAAAAACGCCTGCGCCACGGTGGAATGCGGGCGCAGATGATAGGCCGTGGCGGTGTTTTCGGCAACGGTGAACTCGCCGCACAGCGGATTGAGCTGGAAGGTGCGTCCGATGCCCATGGCTGCGACCTGATGGGGCTTGGATTTGGTAATCTCGCGGCCGGCATAGAAAATGTGGCCGGAGGAGGGCGTGTGAACGCCGGTGATGAGGTTAAAGAACGTGGACTTGCCGGCTCCGTTCGGGCCAAGGAAGCCCTTGATCTCGCCCTCGCCGATGCGGAAGTCCAGATCGTGCATAACGGTCAGACCGCCGAAGCGCTTGGTAAGACCCGAGGTTTCAAGCAGACTGTTCATTCCTGCGCGCCTCCTTCCTGCATCATGGCCGCGATCTCTTTCTTTTCAAGGCGCTTGGCCTTGCGCTCGCGGATGGTTTGCGGCAAACCGACCAGTCCGCCGGGCAGCAGATACGCCACCACCAGCAGCACCGCCGCCGTGAGGAACGGGGTATAGGCCGAGTTTTCGCCCACCCAGCGGCTGAACGCCACAAAGCCCGCATTCGACGACGAGCCGGAAAGGCTTGTCAGCAGGTTTGCGATGCCCTGCACCACGCTGACGATGATCGCACCGATCAGGGGGCCGATGAACTTGCCGCTGCCGCCGATCATCATATACATGATAAGCCAAAGCGTCAGGTTCATGCCGTAGCTTGAATAGGAAATGCTCGTGAGGTAATGGGCCTGCACGCCGCCCATGAGGCCGATGAAGAAGCACGCCACGCCAACGGCGAGGAGCCGATAGAACGTGGGGTTCACGCCGATGGACGCCGCCACATCCTCCGACTGCGAAAGCGCACGCAGCGTGGTGCCGATGCGGCAGTTTTCAAAGCGGTACATGACCACCAGCGAAACGAGCGCAAACAGCAGTATCACAAAATACGCCGCCTGGTAGCCCTTGAGACCCACTGCCTCCGCCAGAGGCTTGAGTTCCGTGGAAAGCGAGGCGATGCGGTTAAGACCCAGTGCGCCGCCCGCAAGCTTCCACGAGGAGATCAGCAGCATGATGGCCTGGCCCATGAACATGGTGCCCATGGAGAAATACACGGTTTTCAGCCGCGCAAACGGCCAGCCCGTGATCAGGCCGATGATCGTGGCAACGACCGCGCCCGCCGGGATGGTGATCCACATGGAAAGACCCAGCTGCGTGGACAAAATGCCCGCCGTGTAGGCGCCGACGCCCATGAACGCGCCCTGCGCAAACGAAAGGTTGCCCGAAAGCAGGATCACGCGCAGGCACACCGCCGCCACCATATTGAAGATGATCGTGATGAACAGATCCACCCACGAGCGGCTCGAGAGCACGAGCGGCAGAAGGATGAAAACCACCAGCATGACCGCGAAGGGCAGACCGGCTTTCACCGAAGCTTTTTTCATATCCGTTGCCCCCCTTTACATCTTCAGCTCGTGGCCGAAGAAGCCCTCGGGCTTGATCAGCAGCAGCACAACGATGATGGCGATGGGGATGGCCGAGGCTGCGTTGCCCTGGAACATCAGCGGGAACACAACGTCCAAAAAGCCCATCACAACGCCCGTGACCAAAATGCCGTTCATCGAGCCCGCGCCCGCGAGCATCACCAGCATCAAAATGCGCAGGTTCATGGTGTCGCCCATATTGGCGCTCAGACCCTGATATGCGCCCATGAAGCAGCCGGCCACCGCCGCCAGCGCAATGCCGATGGCGCAGACGATGGCGGAAACGCGGTTTATATTGATGCCCTGCAGCGCCGCGCCCAGACGGTCCTGCGAAACGGCCTCCATCTGGCGGCCAAGCGCCGTGCAGTTTACGATATACAGCGCAGCCAGAAGCAGCAGCAGACCCACGCCGAATGTGACGAGTCGCTCGTTGCTCACGCTCGTTCCGGCGATCTGCGTAAGCCCCTGCGCATAGGAGGGGATGACCAGCGCACGGTTGCCCGTGAGGATGTTGCAGACGGTCTGGCCGATGGTGATAAGGCCAACGCTTATCATGACGATGCGGTCAAAGTCCGCCAGAAACGGCCGGAACATGACCTTTTCCAGCAGCAGACCCACGCCCGCCAGCACGATCGCCGCGACGACCATGGCGATCCAGTTGTTCAGCCCCAGCGCCGCGCAGAGATAATAGCACAAATACGCACCGACCATATACAGCGCGCCGTGGGCGAGGTTAAGGGTGCCGAGCATATTGAAAATGAACGCGAAGCCCAGCGAGGCCAGGATATACATGATGCCAAGCACCAGAGTGTTTATGAGAATATTCAAGCGCAGTTCACCTCTTTGGAAACGGCGGAGGCGAAATCGCCTCCGCCGCAAAAAATCTTACGGGATAATGCTGCCTTAGGGAACGATAACGTCGATCCAGCCAGCGAAGTTCCAGCCGTCCTCGGACTCGGGATCCATGACGGACACGGGACGGGGATGGCCGACCGCGTGGTTCTCCACGCCGTAGGTGTCGGTGCCGCCAACGGTGCCGGTGCCATAGATGGTCTCCACTTCGCCGCCCGCGGTCCAGGCCGCAGCCACTTCCGCCGGGTCAACGGAGCCGGCCTTCTGCATCATCTGAAGCATGATGTACAGGGTGTTGGCCGCCGCGCCGTCGAAGGTGCTGGCCGCCTCGTCGCCGTAGAGCTCGCGCACGGTCTCAACGAGGCCGTTGAACACGTCGGTGTTGCGGTCGGCATCGGAGGCGCGGGTGGAGGTGCCGATGGTGAAGCCGTTATAGGAAGCGTCCGCACCGGCGTATTCCATGACCATGGAGACGGGCTTGCCCTGCGCGCAGGCCATGACCATATCGTCGCCCAGCGCACGAACGGCCTTCAGCAGAGCGCCGTAAGCGTCGGGGGAGCCGTTGCCCATGAAAGCGTCCGCGCCGGTATCGACGAGCTGCTGGGCGTAGGAGGTGTAATCGGTGGTCTCACCCGGATAGACGACGGAGCCGACCATCTCAAAGCCGTTTTCGGCCGCCATCTTTTCAAGCTCGGCATAGGTTTCATCCGTGGAGCCGTTATCGTCGTTGGAGAAGGCCACGGTGTGAACGTCGGGATAGTACTCCTTCAAAACGGCGAAGCAGGCCTGCAGGTCGCCCATGGAGCCGTTGGTGCCGGTGAAGGCGAGGGGGTTCTCGGGGATCAGGTAGCCGGTGTTCGCACCCACGCAGTAGGCGGAGGCGTGCAGGATGCCCTCTTCCTCAAAGACGTCCGCGCAGGAGTTGACCCAGAAGTCGTTCGTTTCGACAACGAAGGACACGCCGGCGTCCACAAGGCTCATGGCCGCGGTGCGCAGGGCGGGGTAGTCGGACTGGCCGTCCACGCAAACGGCCTCGAGGGTGTAGTTGGTGTCGCCAACGACCCAGCCGCCGTTGTCGTTGATGTACTTGACCATGGCGTTGAACTCGTTGAAGTTCGGGGTATCCACGCCCGCGAACCAGCCGGTGGTGTTGACCATCAGGCCGATGGGCAGGGTGGCGGAGTTTGTGACCTCGACCGCTTCTTCGGCGCTCTCGGCTTCCTCTTCCTCGGTTTCCGGAGCTTCCGCTTCGTCCAGCTGAGCCTCGATGGCGTCAAGACGGTCGGAAATGCTGTCAAGGCGCGCCAGAGTTTCTTCATCCAGCGACGCGGTGCAGGCGCTCAGGGCAAACACAAGAGCGACCGCAAGGATCAGTGCAAGGGCTTTTTTCATGGTGTTCCTTCCTTTCCTGTTTTGTCCGTTTTGCTTGGGGTTGTTTGTCATTTGTCTAACGGTTGTGTCCGCTTTCACTGTACACTCCCCGAGTGCATCCTGTCAAGACTAAATTACCTCTGTCATTCTACTTTTGCATGGCTAAGTTTGTGTTCCGCACACCTCGCACGGGCGGAAAAGGCTTTTCGCATCAAGATTCTTCCGCATCTGTCGGACTGTGGCACAGACATTCCACCATGCGCGCAATGTTCGGGTTGTTGTTCGATTTCAGCCACACGGCCAAAAGGTCGCTCGGCTCGGAATCCGGCAGGGGCGTTGCCAGAATGTTGCGGTCCTTTTCCAGACGCGTGTTGCGGTCGAGCAGCGTCACGCCAACGCCCGCCTCCACATAGAAAAGCAGACTGTCCAGCGAGTCGGCCAGCCGCACGATGTTCGGCTCAAAGCCATGCTGCTGGCCAAAGCGCAGAAGCTGATTATACCCGCCGTAGCTCTCCTTGGGCGAAATGGCGATGAACGGCAGCTTGGACAGCTCCTTTGCCTCCGATACCGGGCTCATGCGGCTGACGAACAGCGCCACGGACTGCTCCTTGATGGTGGCCACGGCCAGCTCCGGACTTTTCTCCACATCGAACGACAGTGTGATGATCATGTCGTAGCGAAGCGAATACAGCGCGTCGCGCAGGTCGCGGAAGCTGGCGCGCTCCAGCGTGTAATTGAGATCCGGCCAGCGCTCCGTGAAGCGGCGGAAGCGGTCGATCAGCTCGCTGGAAAGCGCCTGCCCCGTGAGCATACCGATGGTCAGCTCGCCCGTGCCGCTGCGGCCGATGGCCCGCGTGGTCTCCAGCACGCGCGCGGCTCTGGCCGGCACCTCGCGCGCCTGATCATATAAATACTTGCCCGCCTCGGTCAGACGCACGCTGCGGTTTTCGCGCACGAACAGCTTTGTGCCAAGCTCCTCCTCCAGGGCGGACATCTGCTTGGATATGTTCGGCTGCGTGGTATACTCCCGGCGGGCCGCTGCGGTGAACGAGCCGCACTCCGCCGCCGCCACAAAATAGCTCAGCTTCGTTAAATCCATGTCAATTCCCCTCCGCTGCCATCATATCCATAACCGCTTGGAATGTCAAGCAGATAATTAGATATTTGTCAAACAATCAACAAGGCTTTATACTGAGCACTGGAGGACATTTCGCAGGAAGACCGATTATTTTGTAGGAGGAATGAACATGAAACAGTCCACAGCGAAAGGCTTCGGCGCAAAGGGGTGGATCGTACTGATCCTCACCTTCTTCAGCATCCTCATCAACGCAATGATCATCTACGACTCGCTCAACGTGACCCTGCTGCCGGAAACCGGCATGGGCTGGCCCGCCCGTCTCGGTATGCAGAACCCCGGCATTCTGTACGTCTTTTCCACCATCGCGGCCTGGATCTCCGTGCCCGGCGCCATCTTCTTCGGCTGGCTCGGCGGCAAAAAGGGCAATAAATTTGCCTGGGGTCTGGCTCTGATCGCCAATGCCGTGGTTTGCTTCCTGTGGAGCTTCGCGGGCGCAGCGCCGGTGTATCTTATCTTCATCGCGCTGGCGAACGTGTGCGGCATGGGCTTCAGCTACATTTGCAGTCTCAACGTCATCTCCAACTGGTTCCCCACGAAAAAGGGCCTGGCTATGGGCATTGTGACCATCGGCTTCCCGCTTTCGGCCACCATTGCCACGCCGCTTTGCTCGGCCATGCTTGGCAGCCTTGGTCTTGGCGGCATCTATTATATGTTCGCGGCTGTGTGCCTTGTGCTGGGTGTTCTGGTGTTCGCGCTTGTCAAGGACTTCCCCGAGCAGGCCGGCGCCTATCCCGACAACGACAAGAGCTTTGACCACGCTGCCGCCCAGCGTATTCTGGAAGAGGGCCTTGCCTATCAGAAGATCTCTCCGTGGCAGCCCAAGCGCTTCCTCAAAACGGCGAACGTGTGGCGCATCATCTTCCCGCTGGGCGTGATGGAGCTGTTCTCGCTTGGCGTTATGTCGAACTTCGTGCCCCGCATGGCGCAGATCGGCTTTGTGAACGTGGCGGACGTGACGCCCATGCTGATGTGCGCGGGTCTGGTTGCGTGCGTGGGCAGCTATCTGTGCGGCGTGATGGACCAGAAGCTCGGCACCAAAAAGGCCATCATCATCACCTTCCTGTTCGGCACGATCTCGCTGGTGCTCAACGTTGTCGGCGGCGCGCTGCACGGCTACGGCGACCACAAGGATCTCGGCTATGTGCTCATCTTCGTCGGCCAGCCGTTCATGGGCATCATGCTCGGCGGCGCGGCGAACTATCTCGTCAGCCTCATCGGCACCATCTGGGGCCGCTACGACTTTGAAAACGGCTACCGCGTGATGAAGCCCGCCGTGTCCGTCATCGGCGCTCTGGGCATCACCATCTGCGGCGCTCTGGGCAATGCGTTTCCCACCGGCTATGCCTATGCATACATCCTCATCGCGGTGCTGTGCGTGATCGGCGTGATCGTGGCCTGCACCATCGACGACCGCTACGTCGGCAAAAAAGACTGAGTCATCCGCTCACGCAATGGAAAGGAGTATTCTCTTATGAAGATCGTAGGCGTGTCCTTCGGGACCAAAAACGGAAACAACGACACCATGTGCCGTGCTGCGCTCATGGCGGCCAAGGAAGCCGGAGCCGAGGTGGAATTCATCCACCTGCACGACTGGAACATCGAAAACTGCACCGGCTGCGTGGCCTGCTCGCGCGCGCTGGTCATGGGCAAGGGCAACATCTGTACCCGCCGCGACGATTTTGACGCGTTCCGCAGCATCCTGCTCGATGCGGACGGCGTGTTGTTCGTCTCCCCCATCTTTGAATCGGGCGCCAGCGGCCTTCTGCACACCGTGTGCGACCGCTTCGGCCCGCGCATGGACCGCAGCATGAACGTCGTGGGCGACAAGATCATCCGCGAAAACGGCGGCGATGGCATCGATCCGCGCATTTTGCAGGACAAGGTCATCTCCTTCATCGGCATCGGCGGCTCGGACTGGGCCTGCCGCGTGCAGACCGACCATGCCATGGTGGCCATGAGCCCGGCGTGGAAGGTGATCGACAACGAATTTTTCATGTGGTCGAAGGGCATCATCATGAACGACGAGGCCATCGAGCGCGTCGGACAGATCGGCCGCAATCTGGCCGAGGCCGCCGCCGACATCGCCGCCGCGCAGTATAAGGGCGCGCCCGGCGTTTGCCCCCACTGCCAGTGCTCGAACTTCTGGCTTGTTCCCGGCACCACCAAGGCCGTTTGCGAGCTGTGCGGTCTGGAAGGCGAGATCAAGATCGAGGACGGCGCATATCGCTTCGTGTTCAAGCCCGAGGACGAGCACAAGGCGCACGACACCATCAGCGGCAAGTTCCTGCACGTGGACGACATCCGCGAAAACGAGGGCCGTCTGATGAACCTGTACTCCGACCCCGAGTACAAGCGCCGCGTGGCCTATTACAAAGACTTCATCCAGCCCACTCCGCCCCCCGCGAAGGGCTGAAAACGCGAAAGGAGACACAATATCATGAAAGCATTGGCACTGTACGGCAAGGGTGACCTGCGCCTGGAGGAGCGTCCCGTTCCCCATCCGGGCCCCAACCAGCTCGTTGTGAAGATCGACTGTGTCGGCATCTGCGGCACGGACGTGGAGTTTTATCAGGGCCACTATCCCCCCTTTGTCCAGCTGCCCATGGTGCTCGGCCATGAAAATGCCGGCACGGTGGTCGAGGTTGGCGAGGGCGTGACCGATTTCCAGGTGGGCGACCGGCTTCTGTGCGGCCCTCCCGCCGCCTGCGAGCAGATGTGCCCCAGCTGCCGCGAGGGCAAAACCAACATCTGCATCAACGGCTTCCCCACCACCGCCGGCATCGGCGGCCCGGACGGCGGCTACTGCGAATATTTCCTGGTTCGCGATGTGGCGCACACCATGCTCATCAAGGTCTCCGACGGCGTGGATCTGAAGGATGCCGTCCTGTTCGACGTCATCTGCGTGGCGCTGCACGCCCTGCGCATCAGCAACTTCAAGTTCGGCGACGACGTGGTCGTTTCCGGCACGGGCCCTGTGGGTCTGTCCGCCATCCAGTTCCTCAAGGCCGCGGGCGCCCGCCGCGTCATCGCGCTCGGCACCTCGGACGAGAAGGAGCCGCTCATCCGCCAGTACGGTGCCGATTACTTCCTCAACTCCAAAACCTGCGAGGATGTCCCCGGCGAGATCAAGCGCATCCTCGGCAAACCCGTGGGCGCGGACATCGTGTTCGAGTGCGCCGGCAATCCCGCCAGCTACAACACCTGCATCGGCTGCGTCAAGCCCGGCGGCCAGATCATGTGCGTCGGCACCATCAACCAGACCTTCCCCATCACGCCCGGCAGCTTCTCCATCTTTGAGCCGGAGTTCAAATACAGCTTCGTTTACACGCAGGAAGAGGTCGAGATGTATCTCGATATGCTCGCGCAGGGAAAGGTCAGCTTCCCCGGCATGGTAACAGGCGTTGTCAGTCTGGACGAGGCCGTGGATAAGTACATCGGAGCCGAAAGCCGCAAGGGTCATCTGAAGGTTTTGATCGACCCGAGCCTGTGACCACAGAAAGGAACTACAGCATGAAAAAATTCCCGCACGTTTTCTCGCCGGTGCGCGTGGGCGGCGTGGTTTTGAAAAACCGCATCATCTCCGCGCCCAGCACCATCCATTCTTCTTCCTCTGGCCAGCCCTATCCCACCGAGGAGGGTATCCGCTTTTTCGAGCAGCGCGCCATCGCCGGTGCCGGTCTTGTCACCTGCGCGGGCGTGAGCCTTGGCGGCGCGTTTGACGACGGGCTGCACTGCTCGTGGGATCTGAAAAAAGGCAACTGCACCAACCGTCTGGTCGATCTGACCGAGCGCATCCACCTTTACGGCGCGAAATGCACCATGGAGCTGATCGGCGTGTTCCCCGAGGGCTACACCGTGTCCGATGGCTGCTCCATCATGGGCTCGCCCCCCATCGGCCGCGAGATCCCCAAGGAGAAGATGGACTGGTTCAAAAACGAATACATCGAAGCGTCCGCCGCGCTGAAAAAGACCGGCTTTGACGGCGTGATGCTCCACTTCGGCCACTCCATCCCCATCGCCCAGTTCCTCTCGCCCTACACCAACCGCCGCACGGACGAATACGGCGGCTCGACCGAAAACCGCTGCCGCTATCCCATCGAGATTCTCAAGGGCATCCGTGAAGCCTGCGGCGACGATTTCATCATCGACGTGCGTATCTCCGGCACGGAGTTCCAGGAAGGCGGCATCGATCTGGACGAGGGTCTGCGCATCGCCGAGGCGCTGCAGCCCTACTGCGACATTCTGCAGGCCAGCTCCGGTATGCACAACTCCGACTGGATGACCTGGACGCATCCCTGCGGCTTCCTGCCGCCCACCCCCAACATCTTCATCGCCGAGCACTTCAAGAAAAGCGGCAAGATCGACCAGTGCTTCGTGTCCGCCATCGGCGGCGTGACCAGCCTGTCCGACTGCGAGGCCATTCTGGCCGACGGCAAGGCCGATTTCGTGGTCGTGGCGCGCGAGTTCTTCGCCGATCCCGAGTGGATCCACAAGGCGCTCGAGGGGCGCGAGGAGGATGTGGTGCCCTGCATCAAGTGCATGCGCTGCCACGATTCGGACAACTACGCCCAGCATCTGCAATGCGCCGTGAACCCCCGCTGCGGTCTGGAAGCGCCCATCGAGCGCGTTCCCGCTGCCACCTCCAGCAAGCGTGTGGCGGTCATCGGCGGCGGCCCGGCCGGTATGTTCACCGCGCTCGAGTGCGAAAAGCGCGGCCACAAGGTCACGCTGTTTGAAAAGCAGCCGTTCCTCGGCGGTCTGCTCGAATACGCCGACCACGTCAGCTTCAAGTGGCCGCTCGCCAACTATAAAAACTGGCTGATCGCCCAGCTCGAGAAAAGCGGCGTGGAAGTGCGCCTGAATACCGAGGCCACGCCCGCCACGGTGGAGGGGTATGACTCTGTGATCGCGGCGCTCGGCTCCGAGCCGGTGGTGCCGAAGTGGCTCCGGGGCGTGGAATATTGCCGCACGGCGGTTTCCGCCTACGGCCACGAGGACGAGCTGGGCCACAATGTCGTCATCATCGGCGGCGGCCAGGTCGGTCTTGAGACCGCAGTGCATCTGCAAAAGCTTGGCCACGAGGTCACCCTGATCGAGATGCTGCCGCAGCTTGCGGGCGACGCGTCCAAGACCCACCGCGATGAGCTTCTGGTCGAGGTTCGCGACCATGCGGACACGCTGCATGTGCTGCTCGACGCCAAGTGCACCGGCGTGGAGCCGGGCCGCGTGACCTATGAGCAAAACGGCGAGGCCGGGGCTGTGGACTGCGCCAGCGTGCTGCTGGCCGTGGGTCTGCGTGCCCGCCGCGATGAGGCCGATGCCTTCATGAATGCCGCGGACGACTACTTCGCCATCGGCGACTGCGTGAAAGCCCGCACCGTGGAATGGTGCACCAAGGAAGGCTTCTACGCCGCCGTGAATCTCTAACGCTCTCCCACAACAGGTCTCTTCCTGTTTTCTCCTTTCACACTCCTTGGCGGGAACGTGCCGGTGCTTCACACCCACCGGCACGTTTTCTATTTGCCTCGCGTCTCCTTGATGCCATGCGTTTTCTCTTGCGCCCCAAGACTTTCAGGTTCCCGTTGACTAAATATTTCTCGTATATACACCGGTAGATCGTCCGCCAGCTCGGCGGTGTTAAATCACATGAGGTGCAGGCAATTTGCTCTGGCGACCACGTGGCCTGAAGCTTCTCGTTGATATAATCGATCACTTCCTGATTCCAGAACATGCCCCGGTGGCAATAGGAACGGCGAAGTAGATGCTTCTTTTGGGCTGTGTGCGGATAGCAGGTGGGCATGTCATACATATGAGTTCTGTTGTGATTGATTTCTCTCGATACTGTACTTACATTTCGACCGATGAGCTGCGCGATTTTACGATAGCTGAGCCCCCCCCCACATAATATTTTCGTATACAACTGCGCTCTTCTATACTAAGATGACGGTAGTTCATACCGTGCTCTCCATGTAGTTTGGTGTGTGGCTACTTCATGCACCCGGAATTCTGTATGAACTTCTTCTTTTTCTCCGCTTGTTGTTGCACTTGATAGTATAATTCACCGCAAATAAAAAATCCACGCGTGAAACGCGTGGTATTTCCTATGCGGGCAAAGCCCTCTAATCCTCGCAAACGCGTCAAACGCGTAATACGCTCTGGCAGCTGCGTAGGAACCGTTATTTGCCGCCCGTAAACGGGCCAACCTCGCTTATGCTTAATTGCTCACCCAAGTAGTCCTCTTTCAGCTGATTCTGGATGTACTCCGCAATTCGGCTGGCATTCTTGCCCACCGTGTCCACATAGTACCCCTTACACCAGAACTCCCGATTTCGATACCTGTACTTCCGTTCGCCGAATTGCTCGTAGACCATCGTGCTGCTTTTTCCTTTCAGATACCCCATAAAGCCGGACGCTGACATCTTCGGCGGTATCTCCAGTAACATATGCACATGATCTGGACACACCTCTTCACTTAAGCTTTTTGGAACCACGCGTCTAACGCGTGGTTTTCGCGATACAAAAAGAGGCATCCGACTGCGTTTGCGGCCGGATGCCTTTTTGGCTTTATTTCGCCTCGGCGGTCTCCTCGCTGGTCTCGGCCACGGGCGCGGCGTTGACAACGATCTCGTCCTCGACGATCTTGTTGGCGTTTTCGTCGATGTGCAGGACCTCCTGCGCTTTCTTCTTCGCCTTGCGGACCAGCACGCCCACAGTGGCGCCCACGGCCACGACCGCCGCCACAACGGCGGACAGCAGCGCGGTGGTCACGGAGGGATCGACATAAGCGAAAGCGGGCAGCGACAGCGCCACGGCGGCGCAGGCCGTGTAAACAGGGACCAGGATCTTCTTCATTTCATCTTTCTCCTTATAAAAAAATACATCAAGCGAGATTATATCATCCCTGCGCATCTTTTGCAAGATGCTGGATTATTGTTCCTTCAAAAAGCGCGCGCGGATGCCGAGGAAGTCATAGCCCATCTGCCGGTGCAGACGCACGGTGTTTTCGTTGTCGCAGGCCAGATGCGCAAGCCCCATTTTCCCCTCCTCGCGCACCAGATTCCAGGTGTAGGCCGTGATGGCGCGGCCGAGGCCCTGGCCGCGCTCGGTGGGGTCGGTAACCAGCCCGGAGATGACGGCCATGTCCTCCGTTTCGGCGGCGGTGCAGTTGGTGGCGATCACGCGCTCGCCGCGCCGGATGACGAACAGACGGCCAAAGCCGCTTTCCAGCCGCTCCAGCGTTTGCTCATACAGCTCGTCAAAGCTGTAAACGGTGTTGTAGGTCGCATCGCGCATCATCAGCTCCGCAATGGCGGCCGCATCATCCCGTCCTGCCGGACGGATGTCCAGATCGTCGCGGCCGGTCATGGTTTTCGTAGCTGTGATCACATGCGAAAGCTCCAGCGCACAGCCGTCAAACAGCGCGCCGAGCGCCTCGGCGTCCGTCTCGGACATCGTGACCACCTTGGCCGGATGGGCGCGGAAGAAATCCTCCACCTCATCCCGCGGCCAGTCGCCGCGCGAGAACATATGGATGGCGTTGTGGTAGCGGTAGAACACGGCGCGGACGCCGTCCGCCTCGCACAGCCACAGGTCGGTGTTTTCGTCCTCGGCGCCGTACTGCACCATGTCCATGTAAAGGTAGAAGCACAAAACACGGTCTTCGCCGAGATACTCGCGCACGGCGGGGATGTAGCGGTTGTCGCAATGAATGATCATATCGGGTTCCCTTACTTTTTCTTTTTCGCGTTTTCAACCATGCGGTCGATGAGATACTGCGCGCCGTATTTGCCGCTTTCACCGAAGTGGTACAGACGCGTCTGGCGGACATTTTCAATGATCTCGGCGTAATCCGCCCGCTTTTCAATGAGCGTGCGGACGGTTTCGGCGGTCTGCTCGCGCACCTTGCCGGGTTCGAGCGCCACGCCGATGATGTCGCGGATGGCGGCGTCCGTGGAATATTTGCGGATGTCCTCCTCGGTCCACTCGTCGTTTACCATCTTGCGCGGGGTGTTGACAAACAGCACGGGCTTTTTCGTGGCCAGAGCGAATTCATAGCCGATGTTCGACCAGTCCGTCACCAGCAGATCGGAGGCAAACACGGTCTCGTTGGAGGAAAAGCCCATCTGGAAGCGGAAGTGCTCGCTGTCGTAGCCCTGGCAGGACTCGATCAGCGCCTCCATCTTGCCGGGAAAACGGCGCAGATACTGCGGGTGGGGCCGCACCGTGATGTCGTAACCCGCGGCGAGCAGCGGCTCCGCCAGATCGTGCAGGCTCAGCTCCATCACGTTGTCCGGCTGCCACGACGGCGCGATGAGGATCTTTTTCACGGGGTTTTCCGTCTTTTCCATGCGGTCGTACTGCGCGGCCATGTTGTCGATCACGCCGTAGCCGCAGGGCACCATGCGCTGGTCGGGCAAACCGTGCTGCTCGTTCCAGGCGTGCATCTCGCCGTCAAAGCCGGGCGCGGGCGTCAGCAGCGTGTCGAAGTGGTCAAGAGCGCCGGCCCGCAGCGTGGAAAGGCCTGTGAACATCCCGTGGAACACATAGACATATTCCACGTCCTTGCGCGCGCGGCTGCGCTTGAGATGGTAGGTTTCAAGATCCGGCACCGTCATGACCACGATGTCGGCATCCATGCGGATAAACAGCGTGATGAGCTTTTTCTCGCCGATGTAATACGGGCGGATGCGCGGCTCTTTTTCCGCGATGGCGAAGATCTGGTCGTCCGGGTCGCTGGTGACATAGTGGATGACCACATTCGTGCAGCGCAGAAGCTCCGCGATGATGTTTTCAAAATACTTATAGAAGCCGGAGGACTCGGAATAGAACACGATGTGCTTGTTCGCAACCTTGAAGAAGGCCTTATAGTCCGCCTTTTCGCGCTTCTGATCTTCCTTGGAAACGGCCTTGGAGCCGATGGCGTCCAGCTTTTCCAGCGCCTCGCGGCTTTCGCGCAGCTCGTCGTAGTCCACGTACTTTTCCGGCCGCTCGATCAGATTGCAAAGCAGCTGCACGAAGATCGTGAACAGGTTCGAGCAGATCCAGTACACCGCCACGCCCACGGACACAAACGCGCCCAGAATGAAGCTGATGGCGATGGAAAGGCCGTTCGAGGCCCACTGCTCGGTGCGGCTCTGCTCGCGCTGGAGGGGGTTGATGCGGTTTTGCGCAAAGCTGAGCACCACCGCTGCGCCGCCGGCCAGCAGCGGCATCAGCCACGTCCAGCCGCCGTCCTGCACCGGGGTGAGACCCAGCGCGGGGGCCAGGCCCGTGTCCGTGACCTTGTGGATCACGCCGATCATGCCCATGAGGATGACGATCTGCAGCGCCAGCGGCACGATGGTCAGGAAGGGGTGATAATGCTCCTTTTTATACATGGCGGCCTGCTCGTCGCCGATGCGCTCGTGGTCGCCGTAAAACTCGGCCTTGATGCGGTTGACCGCCGGCATCACGGAAACCATTTTCAGTCCGTTGCGGTTGGTCCAAAGACTCACCGGCAGCAGAATGATCTTTGTGATGAGCGTGAACAGCACGATGTCCCAGAAATAATTCGCCACCAGCGCGTGGCACAGCTCCATCACATACCAGAAGATATCAGCCAGAAAATCGATCATGTCCCGTTCCCCATCCCATCAATAGAATGAATCATACAGCGGCAGGATCTCGTCCGCCGTTTTGTTGTAATACAGCAGCAGCTCCTCGTCCCACAGGGCCTCGCGGTCGCCGGTGTAGTGGATCACGCCGAACACGTTGTAGCGATGCATACCGTGCGCCACGGTCTCCCACTGGTTGATGTTGCCGATCCACGGCGCATCGGGATAATCGGCGATGTAGTACCAGATGCGCGTGGTGCGCTCGCGCTCGTCCGCTTCCGACCAGTCGTAAACCGTGGTGCCGATGGCGGAATAGTCCTCGCCCAGCGCGGCCAGAATGGTGGGCATGATGTCCTCCTGGGCCACGGGCGCGGCATTGATCTGCATTGTGTCAAAGCTCTGGCCCGGCTGCTTGATGAGGAAGGCGGCCTGGAAGCACTCATAGAAGCCGTGGTCGGCGGAGATGATGATGGTCGCATCGTCATAGATGCCGAGCCGCTTCATCTGGTCGAGGAAATCCTGCACCGCCAGAAGATAGCCATGCAGCTGGTTGACGCGGTTTTCCGCCGTTTCCTCGGCCTCATAGCCGAGCGGCAGCCCGTCATAGCCCACGGTGAAGGGGAAGTGCGCGCCGTCCACATGGTACCAGGCAAAGCAGTTTTGCTCGTCCTGCACGGTCACGCCCTCTTTCACGGCGTCGTAATAATCCGCGGCCAGACGCAGCGGCTGGATGTTTTCGTAATCGGCGTCCGCCGCCACCTGCGCGGTAGAGATGCAAAACGGCGTTTTTCCCATC
>CAYROZ010000034.1:0-15721 GCA_964426125.1 uncultured Oscillospiraceae bacterium | reverse complement strand
GAGGTCCAGCGCGAAAACCGCACACTGGCAACGATCACGTTCCAGAACTATTTCCGCCTGTATGGCAAGCTCTCCGGCATGACCGGCACGGCGCTTACGGAGGAAGAGGAATTCATGTCCATCTATCAGCTGGACATCGTGGAGATCCCTACCAACAAGCCTGTGGCCCGCATCGACCGGCCGGACAGCGTGTATAAAAACGAAAACGGCAAAAACCGCGCCATCATCGCCCAGATCAAGGCCTGCCACGAAAAGGGCCAGCCCGTGCTGGTCGGCACGGTGTCCATCGAGAAAAGCGAATACATCTCCAAGCTGCTAAAGCGCGAGGGCGTGCCGCATAACGTGCTCAACGCCAAGCACCACGAAAAAGAGGCGGAGATCGTGGCCCAGGCCGGTAAATTCGGCGCTGTGACCATCGCCACGAACATGGCCGGCCGCGGCACGGACATCACGCTTGGCGGCAACGCAGAATATCTGGCCAAGCAGGACCTGCGCAAGGCCGGCTTTGCCGAGGAAACCATTGCCGAGGCCACCGGCTACGCCGAAACGGACGACGAGGAGATCCTCGCCGCGCGGGCCATGTTCGCCGAGAAAATGCAGCAGCACAAGCTCGTGACGAACGAGGAGGCCGAAAAGGTGCGCGCCGCCGGCGGTCTGTTCATCCTGGGCACCGAGCGCCATGAGGCCCGCCGCATCGATAACCAGCTGCGCGGCCGGTCCGGCCGTCAGGGCGACCCCGGCGAAAGCCGCTTCTTCATCGCCATGACGGACGATGTGATGCGTCTGTTCGGCTCCGAGCGCGTGATGGGCATGATGGAGGCCATGGGGCTGGAAGAGGATATGCCCATTGACAACAAAATGCTCTCCAACGCCATCGAAACGGCCCAGAAAACCGTCGAAAGCCGCAACTTCCAGATGCGCAAGAACACGCTTGAGTACGACGACGTGATGAACGTGCAGCGAAACATCATCTACGAGCAGCGCCGCAAGGTGCTCGATGGCGAGGATATCCGCGGCTACATCCACAACATGATCTCGGAGGTCATCCGCAGCGAGGTCTCGGGCGGCCTAGGCCATGCGCAGCATCCGGAAAGCATGGAGCAGCTTGAACAGCTGCTCGAGCCGTTCTACAAAAGCTTCCTGCAGCGCGGCGATCTGGCCGTTTCGGAGGGCGACCTGCCCTCGCTCACGGCGGACGCGCTGTGCGAAAAGCTGCAAATGCTGGCCGATAATCTCTACGAGCGCCGCGAGCAGGCCTTTGGTCTCATGCCGGACGGCACGCCCGTCATGCGCGAGCTCGAGCGCGTCATCCTCCTGCAGGTCGTGGACGAATACTGGATGGACCACATCGACTCCATGGACGACCTGCGTCAGGGCATCGGTCTGCGCGCCTATGGCAACGTAAAGCCCATCGATGCCTACAAGCAGGAGGGCTTCGATATGTTCGAAGCCATGGTCAACGGCATCAAGGACGAGACTGTCCGCCGTGTCTTCACCGTCCGCATCCGAAAAGAACAGTCCATCGAGCGCAAAAGCGCCGTCAAAGCCAATCTCAATGCCGTCGGCGGCGATGCCTCCACCAAAAAGCAGCCCGTCAAACGCCCCAAAAAGCCCGGCCGCAACGACCCCTGTCCCTGCGGTAAGTGGAAGGCCGACGGGTCACGGCCCTTGAAATATAAGGAGTGCTGCGGGCGGCAGACTTGATCTTTTCGCGTGATACTGCGCCGCGTCGGCTCGACGTATACCGGCGGGCGGATGGTATCCGCCCCTACAACGGCGACTATGGCTTTTGTGAGGGCTTTGATACGCATCGCTCCGGATTTAACGTGCCATTGGTCGTGCATATGGCCGGTTAGATCCCGTAGGGGCGGATATCATCCGCCCGTGTTATCCTGTGACCATTTCCCGCAATTATTTTGGAGGAAAACATCTTGCATCCTTCTTTTATCACATCGTCTCTCATAAGCTGTCCTCATGCTTTTTCCACGCGCCTTGGCGGCGTGAGCGAGGGCGTGTTTGCCTCGCTGAACCTGGGCCAGAACCGCGGTGACAGCGACGAAAATGTCATCGCCAACTGGCGTCTTTTCGGCGCGGCGGCGGGCATACCCACGGAGCGCTTCGTCTATGGCAAGCAGGTCCACGGCGCGAATGTGCGCGTGGTCGGCCCGGCCGATGCCTATCCCATCTGCGATGCGGCGGTGTGGGAGCCGGCGGACGGCTATGTTACGAACGTGCCCGGCCTGCCGCTGGCGGTGTTCACGGCGGACTGCGCGCCGCTTCTGCTGCACGACAGCGCGGCCGGTGTGGCTGCGGCGCTGCACTGCGGCTGGCGCAGCACGGCGGCGGACATCATGGGCGTGGCCGTGGAGAAAATGTGCGCGCTCGGTGCGCACGCGCAGGATATCTGCGCGGCGGTCGGTCCGTGCATCGGGCCGTGCTGCTTTGAAACCGGCGAGGAGGTGCCCGCGGCGGCGGAGGAGCTTCTCGGCGGCGACACGGCGGGGCTCTGGACCGAAAAGGAAAACGGAAAATATATGGTCGACTTGCCGGGCATCGTGCTGCGGCGGCTCGGACAGCTCGGTGTGCGGGCGGAAAACCGCCGCTGGCTCGGCGAATGTACGATGTGCCAACCCGAACGCTACTGGTCGCACCGCTTCACAAACGGGGTGCGCGGCAGTCAGGCCAATGTGATCATGCTATGAAACATTCTTTTTTCAAAATAGCGGCGCTGCTTCTGGCGCTGGGGATGCTGGCGGGCTGCTCCAAGGCGGCGCTGCCGGAGCAGAGCGAGACTCTGGAGGAAACGGCCGTGGTCCCCACGGCGCGGCCTGTGAGCGAAACGCTGCAGGGCGAAACGGCGGACGATGTGTTCTCGCTCAACGCGCTGCTGGATTCCTCCTTCAACCCTTATAAGCTCACAAGCGCGTGGAACCGCGTGGTGGACATGCTGGTGTATGAACCGCTCATCGCCATCGACGGAAACTTTGAGGCCCAGCCCTCGATCGTGACGGCGTGGAGCTCGGAGGATGGTCTTACCTGGACCTTTGCCGTGGATACCTCGCGTGTGTTTCACTCCGGCGCGCAGGTCAATGCCGTCGACTGCGCCTACACGCTGCGTCTGGCGGCCACGATGGACGCCTATGCCGGACGCTTTGACGGCGTGGATTCCGTGGAAACGGTGGACACCGCCAGCTTCCAGGTCAAGCTCAAAAGCGTCAACTGGCGCTTTTACACGCTTTTGAACATCCCGGTCGTGGAAACGGACACGTTTTATTCCACCATCCCCGGCGGCACGGGCCCTTATAAATTTGCGGCCACGGGCGATATGCTCGTGCTCGACGAGAAGCATCCGCAGGCCGCCGATATGCCGCTGCTGCGCATTTATCTGAAGGAATACAAGGGCGCTTCGGACATTCTGCAGGCCTTTGAAAGCGCCGCGATCGATCTGGTCATCAACGACCCCACGTCGCTTTCCAATCTTGGCTATTCCAAAACCAACATCATCCGCTATGTGGACAGCACCAATATGCACTACATCGGCTACAACCTGCAAAGCCCCTTCATGTCACAGACGTCCGTGCGCGCGGCCATGACCTACATCGTCGACCGCAGCACCATCGTGTCGTCGTATATGTCGGGCGCGGCCGTTTCCGCGGCGATGCCGATCCACCCCAACTGCTCGCTGTATCCGCAGGAGCTGGTGCGCACGCTCGGCTATGAGCCGGAAAAATTCAAAACCGCGCTCAATGCGCTGGGGATGCTGGACGTGGATGGCGACGGGATGCTGGACATTTTCTCCGGCGCCACGGCGCTGAAGCTGGAGCTGGATTTCATCGTTTGCGGCGACTCATCCGCCAAGGTGTCCGCGGCGCGCAGGATCGTCAGCGAGATGACGGCGCTGGGTCTGGACGTCACACTGCGCGAGCTGGCCTACGACGACTATATACAGGCGCTCAAGGACGGCGACTTCGACCTGTATTACGGGGAGATCAAGATCCGGCCGGACTGGGATCTGAGCGAGCTGTTCCGCGCCGACTGGTCGGCGGACGACTCGATCAACTACTCGCGGGCGAGCGATCCGATGGTGCTAAGCTGCTACGCGCAGCTTTTGTCCACGCCGCCGGAAAACGAGCAGAGCGCCGTGGATGCGCTGTGTGAATATCTGGCGCAGGCAGCGCCCATCACGGTGGTGTGCTTTGAAAAAAGCGAGGTTTTGTACCGGCGCGGCGTAATAACCGGCATGGAGCCGACGCAGGATAATATATTTAATGGTATGGGATCGTGGGAGATCGATCTTACGGCCGACCAATCATAAGGGGGAAAAGCAAGCCATGACAGACAGGGAATTGCTGAACATCGCGATGGAGGCCATGCAGGAGTCCTACTCGCCGTATTCCCATTTTCCGGTGGGAGCGGCGCTGGAGTGCGCCGATGGCAGCGTGTTCACCGGCTGCAACGTGGAAAATGCAGCGCTGGGCTCGACCATCTGCGCCGAGCGCACGGCGATCGTGAAGGCGGTCAGTGAGGGACGCCGCCGTTTTCTGCGCATCGCCATCTATGGGGAGGGGGAGAATTACTGCCTGCCCTGCGGCGCCTGCCGCCAGTTTATGAGCGAGTTCGATCCGGAGGGGGAGATGGAGGTGCTGTGCACGCGCGCCGGTGGGCGCTATGTCAGCTACCGCCTTTCGCAGCTTTTGCCGTATACCTTCAAGTTCTGAGCGGCGGGAAAGAGGCTTGAAAAGCCTTTTTGAAAGAGTTATGTAACCTTTGTAAGATTTATAGAAAAAAACTTAAAAAGATTGTGAAAATCCTCTTGACATACAAGGGGATTTTTGCTATTCTTTCAGGGTACGCGCCCCATAGGGGTCAGTGCGTCATGCGATGAAGCGGGAGATTGCGCCGACGGGCGGTAACTTCCGTGGAGCAGTCCGGGGGTTTAACGGTAGACCCTGGAATCGGACGGGTCGGTGATTGGCACCGCGTATATCGTCTGGACCGATAGAAACCGGCATTGCGCCGGTAAATATTTTGGGACAGAGCCTGATACGCACGGTTGAGTGTGCAAATTTCCGATGGCCGTACGGTAAAACGTAAAAACCGTACAAATTTTAGGAGGAAAATCCATGGCAGCAAAGAAAATGATCCGCATCCGCCTCAAAGCCTACGATCATCAGCTGATCGACAAGGCCGCCGAGACCATCGTGGAGACCGCCAAGCGCACCGAGGCAAAGGTCTCCGGCCCCATCCCTCTGCCCACGCAGAAGGAAGTGGTCACCATCCTGCGCGCTGTGCATAAGTACAAAGACAGCCGCGAGCAGTTTGAGCGCCGCACCCACAAGCGTCTGATCGACATCATCGCCCCCACGCAGAAGACCGTTGAGGCTCTGATGAGCCTTGAGCTTCCCGCCGGCGTCGAGATCGAGATCAAGCTGTAAAGCACACCTTATTAATTTATCAGCAACCCACAGCCCGCTCCAATGAGAGCAGGCGGGTCATGTTGGATGCCGCCGTTACCGGCAGCCAACCAATAACCTAAGGAGGAAAATATGAAGAAAGCCATCATCGGTAAGAAGGTCGGCATGACGCAGATCTTCGACGAGACGGGCAAAGTCGTTCCCGTAACGGTCATCGAGGCCGGCCCCTGTGTGGTCGTGCAGAAGAAGACCGCGGACAAGGAAGGCTATGATTCCGTCCAGCTCGGCTTTGAAGAGACTCGCGAAAAGAAGCTCTCCAAGCCCGAACAGGGTCACATCGCCAAGGCTGGCGTTGCGCCCCAGAAACACCTGCACGAGTTCCGTCTGGAAGGCGCGGCCGCGATGAACGTCGGCGACGTGCTCAAGGCGGACGTGTTCGCGGAAGGCGACCACGTTGACGTCACCGGCATCAGCAAAGGTAAGGGCTACGCCGGCGTCATCAAGCGTTGGGGCGCTCAGCGCACTCCCACCACCCACGGCGGCGGCCCCGTCCACCGTCATGCCGGCTCCATGGGCTCGTCCACCGATCCCAGCCGGATCTTCCCGGGCAAGATCGGCGCCGGTCACATGGGCGTCGAACAGGTCACGGTGCAGAATCTTGATGTTGTGAAGGTCGATCCTGAGCTGAACATGATCGTCCTGCGCGGCGCGGTGCCCGGCCCCAAGGGCGGCATCGTCTACATCAAGAACACGGTCAAGACCATCGTTGAGAAGCGTGGCGCGACCGACATTTCCAAGAACCCGCAGAAGGCTTCCGGGCGCAACCCGCAGAAGGCTTCGGCCCGCAACAAGTAAGAAAGGAGAGAAATAACAAATGCCTAAAGCGAAATTGGTCAATATGGCCGGCGAGCAGATCGGCGAATATGATCTCTCCGAGGCTGTCTTCGGCATCGAGCCGAACGAGTCCGTTGTCCACAGCAGCGTAGTGAACTATCTTGCCAACCAGCGTCAGGGCACGCAGAGCGCGCTGACCAAGGGCGAGGTTTCCTACTCCACCCGCAAGCCCTGGCGTCAGAAGGGCACCGGCCGTGCGCGCGCCGGCTACACCGGCTCGCCCGTGTGGCGTCACGGCGGCGTCGCCTTCGCGCCCAAGCCCAGAGATTACAGCTACAGCCTGACGAAGAAAACCAAGCGCCTCGCGCTCAAGAGCGTCCTTTCCGCCAAGGCGGCCGACAGCGCCATCATCGTGGTCGACGGCCTGAAGATGGACGAGATCAAAACCAAGGTCTTCAAGAAGTTCCTGGAGACTGCCGGTGTTGCCGGCAAGGCGATGGTCATCACCGAGAACGTGGACGAAGCGGTCATCAAGTCCGCCCGCAACCTGCCCGGCGTTTCCATCACCACCGCGACCGTGATCTCCGCCTACACGCTTCTCAACGGCGGCACGCTGGTCATCGACAAGGCTGCGGTACAGAAGATCGAGGAGGTGTTCGCCTGATGAAAACGGCTTATGATATCATCATCCGCCCGGTCATCACCGAGCAGTCCATGGAAGACCTGGACATCAAGAAGTATGTCTTCGAGGTCGCCAAGGACGCCAACAAGATCGAGATCAAGAAGGCTGTCGAAGAGATCTTCGGCGTCACCGTGATCAAGGTCACCACCATCAATGTCCACGGCAAGAACCGTCAGCAGGGCCGTTATCCCGCCGGCAAGACCGCCAGCTGGAAAAAGGCTGTTGTGAAGCTCTCCGCCGACTCGAAGAACATCGAGCTCTTCGAGGGCATGGCGTAAGGGAGGAAGAAAAATGGCACTGAAAACTTATAAGCCCGTAACGCCCGCGCGGCGTCATATGACGGTCTCCGGCTTCGAAGGCGTCGACAAGCACGCCCGCCCCGAGAAGAGCCTGACCGAGAAGCTGAAAAAGCACGCTGGCCGCAACAGCTACGGCCGCATCACCACCCGTCACCACGGCGGCGGCAACAAGCAGAAGTATCGTATCATCGACTTCAAGCGCGATCGTGAGAACGATCCGGCCACCGTGCTGCGTCTGGAGTACGACCCCAACCGCTCCGCGTTCATCGCCCTGTGCGAGTATCCCGACGGCGAGCGCCGCTACATCATCGCTCCCGCGGGCCTGAAGGCTGGCGACACCGTCGTGTCCGGCGCCACCGCCGACATCAAGGCCGGCAACTGCCTGCCCCTGGCGAACATCCCCGTCGGCACCTTCATCCACAACATCGAGCTGTACCCCGGCAAGGGTGCGCAGCTTGTCCGCGGCGCCGGCAACGCGGCGCAGCTGATGGCCAAGGAAGGCGCTCTGGCTACGGTGCGTCTGCCCTCCGGCGAAATGCGCAAGATCCGCATGAACTGCAAGGCCACCATCGGCACCGTCGGCAACGCCGACCACGCCAACATCTCCATCGGTAAAGCCGGCCGCAAGCGCCACATGGGTTGGCGTCCCACTGTCCGCGGCTCGGTCATGAACCCTGTGGACCACCCCCACGGCGGCGGCGAGGGCAAAGCGCCCATCGGCCGTTCCGGCCCTGTTACTCCTTGGGGTAAGCCCACTCTCGGCTATAAGACGCGCAAGAAGAAGAACCCTTCGGATAAGTTCATCGTCAAGCGCCGCAACGCCAAATAAGGAGGGAAGTTAAATGTCTAGAAGCATCAAGAAAGGCCCGTTTGCCGCTCCCGAGCTGCTCAAGCGCGTGGACGAGATGAACAAGGCGGGCGAGAAGAAGGTCATCAAGACCTGGTCCCGCGCTTCCACCATTTTCCCGTCCTTCGTCGGTCACACCATCGCCGTCCACGACGGTCGCCGCCACGTTCCCGTGTATGTCACGGAAGACATGGTCGGCCACAAGCTGGGCGAGTTCGCTCCGACGCGTACCTTCCGTGGTCACGCCGGCAGCAAGACGAAGTAAGGAGGAGCGGAAATGGAAGCAACTGCGAAAGCGAAATTCATCCGCATTTCTCCCCGTAAGGTGCAGATCGTGTGCGAGCTGATCAAGGGCCGCGACACGAAGTACGCCGAGGCGATTCTGCGCGCCACTCCCAAGAGTGCCTGCGAACCGCTGCTGAAGCTGCTCAAGAGCGCCTGCGCGAACGCGGAAAACAACCACGAGATGGATCCGGAAAACCTCTATGTTAAAGAGTGCATCGCCACTGCCGGCCCCATCCTCAAGCGCGGTCAGCCCCGTGCCCACGGCCGTATGTACCGCATCAACAAACGCACCAGCCACATCACCCTGACCGTGGCTGAGAAAGAATAAGGGAGGAGGCAGAATATGGGACAGAAAGTTCATCCGCACGGTATGCGCGTGGGCGTCATCAAAGACTGGGATTCCCGCTGGTACGCGCGTCCTGACAAGGTCGGCGATCTGATCGTCGAAGATTACAAGATCCGCAAATTCCTCAAGAAGACCCTTTATTCCGCCGGTGTTCCCACCATCGAGATCGAGCGCGACAGCGCGAAGGTCCGCATCTTCATCCACTGCTCCCGCCCCGGCGTCGTGATCGGCAAGGGCGGCGCGGAGATCGAGCGGCTTCGTCTCGAGGTCGAGAAGATGATCGGCAAGCCCGTGGCTCTGAGCATCGTGGAAGTCCGCAGCCCGGACGTCAACGCTCAGCTCGTCGCGGAAAACATCGCCCAGCAGCTGGAAAAGCGCATCGGCTTCCGCCGTGCGATGAAAAATGCCATCGGCCGCGCCATGCGTATGGGCGCCAAGGGCATCAAGGTCCAGTGCGGCGGCCGTCTCGGCGGCGCTGAGATCGCCCGCTCCGAGAGCTACCACGAAGGCACCATCCCCCTGCAGACCATCCGCGCCGACATCGACTACGGCTTCGCGGAAGCCGCGACCACCTATGGCCGCATCGGTGTTAAGGTTTGGATCTACAAGGGCGAAGTTCTCACCACCAGCCTGCGCACCACGCCGCGCGTCATGGACATGAACCGCCGTGACAACCGTCGTGACCGCCGTGATGGTGATCGCCGTGGCCGCGGCGGCTACAACCGCGACAACCGCAATGGCGGCAACCGCAACGGTGGCGGCTACAACCGCGACAACCGCAACGGCGGCGGCTACAACCGTGATAACAACCGCGGCGGTTACAACCGTCAGGGTCAGGGCTATCAGGGCAATCGTCCCCAGCAGTCCCGTCCCGCCGCTCCGGCCGCTCCCGCGGCTGCGAAGGAAGGAGGCAATGCGTAATGCTGATGCCGAAGAGAGTTAAATATCGTCGTGTGCAGCGCGGCCGCATGAAGGGCAAAGCCACGCGCGGCAACTTCCTGGCCTACGGCGATTACGGCATCGTGGCCACCGAGCCCTGCTGGATCACTGCCAACCAGATCGAGGCGGCCCGTGTCGCCATGAACCGCTACATGAAGCGTGGCGGCCAGGTCTGGATCAAGATCTTCCCCGATAAGCCCGTCACGGCGAAGCCCGCTGAGACCCGTATGGGTTCCGGTAAAGGCTCTCCCGAGTACTGGGTCGCCGTCGTCAAGCCCGGCCGTGTTCTGTTTGAGGTCGGCGGCGTGAGCGAAGAAGTGGCGCGCGAGGCCATTCGTCTCGCCAGCTACAAGCTGCCCTGCAAGACCAAGTTCATCATGCGTGAAGGTACTGCAGAGACTGATGAAACCGTTGAGACTGGAGGCGAAGCATAATGAAGGCTGAAGAGATCCGCTCCCTTTCTGAAAGCGAGCTGAACGCGAAGCTGGTGGAGATGAAGAAAGACCTTTTCATGCTCCGTATGCAGCACGCCACCAACCATCTTGACAACCCCCTGAAGATTCCCGCCCTGCGTCGGGACATCGCCCGGGTTAAGACCGTGCTCCGCGAGAAGCAGGTCAGCGAGGAGGCTTGAAGATGAGTGAAGTGAGAACAACCAGCCGTAAAACGCGCGTCGGCAAGGTCGTTTCCGACAAGATGGACAAGACCGTCGTTGTCATCGTGGAAGACCGCGTGGCCCACAAGCGTTATAAGAAGATTATTGGACGTACCTACCGCCTGAAGGCGCACGACGAAAACAACGAGTGCGGCATCGGCGATCGCGTCCGTGTGATGGAGACCCGCCCCCTGTCCAAGGACAAGCGCTGGCGCGTGGTCGAAATCCTCGAAAAAGCTAAATAAGGAGGCGCCGAAATGATACAGGCTGAAACCTATCTGAAGGTCGCCGACAATACTGGCGCCAAAGAGATCAAAACCATCCGTGTGCTGGGCGGTTCCAAGCGCAAGTACGGCAACATCGGCGATGTGATCGTCGCGTCCGTGCGCAAGGCCGCTCCCGGCGGTTCCGTGAAGAAGGGCGACGTTGTCAAGGCCGTGATCGTGCGTACCGCGAAGGGCGTGCGCCGCGCCGACGGCACCTATGTCCGCTTCGACGAGAACGCCGCGGTCCTGATCCGCGAGGACGGCAACCCCACCGGCACCCGTATCTTTGGGCCGGTCGCCCGTGAGCTGCGCGACAAGGATTACATGAAGATCCTGTCTCTGGCTCCGGAAGTGATTTAAGGAGGCCGTACAAATGGAAATTCGTAAAGACGATACCGTCGTTGTCCTGTCCGGCAAGGATAAGGGCAAGAAGGGCAAGGTCCTTGCGGCCCAGCCCAAGGCCGGCAAAGTCATCGTCGCCGGCGTGAACGTCGCCAGCAAGCACCGCAAGCCCCGCAACCAGCAGGATGAGGGCGGCATCATCAAGATGGAGACCCCCATCTACGCCTGCAAGGTGCAGGTCGTTTGCCCCAAGTGCGGCAAGGCGACCCGCGTGGGCCACAAGACCGAAGTGGTCGACGGCAAGAACAAGAACACCCGCGTCTGCAAGCACTGCGGCGCGGCGCTGTGAGGGAGGATAGGATATGACCAGACTGAAAGAAATGTATCTCAACGAGGTCGCTCCCGCCCTCATGCAGAAGTTCCAGTATAAGTCCTCCATGCAGATCCCCCGCCTGGACAAGATCGTTGTGTCTGTCGGCTGCGGCGACTGCAAGGACAATGCCAAGGCGCTCGACGCCGTCATCAAGGACATCACCGCTCTGACCGGCCAGAAGGCCGTGGCCACCGTGGCGAAGAAGTCCGTCGCTAACTTCAAGCTCCGCGAGGGCATGAAGGTCGGCGTGAAGGTGACGCTGCGTCAGGACCGTATGTGGGAGTTCCTTGACCGTCTGTTCAACGTGGCGCTGCCCCGTGTCCGCGACTTCCGCGGCATCAGCCCCGACGCGTTCGACGGCCGCGGCAACTACTCGCTGGGTCTGAAAGAGCAGATCATCTTCCCGGAGATCGACTACGATAAGATCGAAAAGCTGCGCGGCATGAACATCGCGATCTGCACCACCGCACAGACCGACGAGGAAGCCCGTGAGTTCCTGAAGCTGATGGGCGCCCCGTTCGCGAACTAAGGAGGAGGAAAAACATGGCGAAACTTTCTATGAAACTGAAGCAGCAGCGTCCTGCCAAGTACTCCACCCGTAAGTATAACCGCTGCAAGATCTGCGGCCGCCCCCACGCTTACCTGCGTGACTATGGCATCTGCCGTATCTGCTTCCGCGAACTGGCTTATAAGGGCCAGATCCCCGGCGTCCGCAAGGCTTCTTGGTAAATCGTCGTCAGGCATTATCTCGTCGGCTCGCAGTACTTTTGTACAGCGTCGCCTCCTCGATTTCCCCTGACAACGATTTCCCGGCGAAGCGAGTCCTGCGGCAGTGAGCCGTAAGACAGCTGCGACGCCTTAGCCGGTGCAAGCCGGCATCCGTTCCGGATCCCTCTGCCGCACCGGCAGAGGGACGGGAACACCCATTATTTTGTGAAAACCCGGTGAAAGGCCGCGTCCAATCGCGTATTGGCGCGGAACCTCACGGGCATAACCGCGAAAGCGGTAACTCTGAATGAAGGAGGAGCAATCCAAAATGCAGATCACTGACCCCATTGCAGATATGCTGACTCGCATCCGCAACGCCGGATCGGCCAAGCATGAAACCGTGGATATCCCCGCCTCCAAGATGAAGAAGAGCATCGCAGAGTTGCTCTACAGCGAAGGCTACATCAAGTCCTTCCAGATCATCGACGACGGCACCCAGGGCATCATCCGCATCACTTTGAAGTATCTCCCCGGCAAGGAAAAGGCCATCACCGGCCTGCGCCGCGTGTCGAAGCCGGGCCTGCGTGTTTACGCCGGCGCCGATGAGCTTCCCCGCGTTCTGCGTGGACTGGGCATCGCCATCATCTCCACATCCAAGGGCGTCATCACCGACAAAAAGGCTCGCGAGCTTCACGTCGGCGGCGAGGTCCTCGCGTTCGTTTGGTAAGGGAGGGGCTTGAGTTATGTCTAGAATCGGAAGAGCCCCCATCACCGTCCCGGCGGGCGTTGATGTTAAGATCGAGGGCAGCAATGTTCGTGTCAAGGGCCCGAAGGGCGAGCTTTCTCTCGTCGTCGATCCCCGCATGAGCGTTAAGCTTGACGGCGGCATTCTCACCGTTGAGCGTCCCAGCGACGACAAGGAAATGCGTTCCATCCACGGCCTCACCCGCACGCTCATTCACAACATGGTCGTCGGCGTGACCGAGGAATTCTCCAAGACTCTGGAGATCAACGGCGTGGGCTACCGTGCCGCGAAAGAAGGCAAGAATCTGGTTATGAACCTCGGCTTCTCCCATCAGGTCATTATGCCTGACACGGACGATGTTTACACCGAAGTTCCCAACCCCAACCAGGTCATTGTCAAGGGTGTAGATAAACAGAAGGTCGGCCAGTTTGCGGCCGATGTGCGCGCGAAGCGTCCGCCGGAACCCTACAAGGGCAAGGGCATCAAGTACGTCGACGAGTACATCATCCGCAAGGAAGGCAAGACCGGCGCGAAATAAGGAGGTGTGACCAATGGTTTCTAGACCCGATACGAGAGCGAAGCGTGACAGACGTCACAACCGGATCCGCGGGAAGATCTCCGGCACACCCGAGAGACCGCGTCTGTGCGTTTTCCGCAGCGAGAAGCACATTTATGCACAGGTCATCGACGACGTGGCGGGCAAGACGCTTGCCGCCGCCGCTTCCAATGAGAAGGGCTTCGAGGGCCTGGGCTCGAACAAGGATGCCGCCAACAAGGTCGGCAAGATGATCGCCGAGCGCGCTCTGGCCGCCGGCATCGAAACGGTGGTCTTTGACCGCGGCGGCTATGTTTACCACGGCCGCGTGCAGTCTCTGGCCGAAGGCGCCCGCGAGGGCGGCCTGAAATTCTAACGGGAGGAGGAAACGAAATTATGGCATATCAGAACGATCGCAACGACCGCCGTGGACGCGGCCGCAGGGACGAAGAGCCCCAGGAATTTACCGAAAAAGTAGTTTCCATCAACCGTGTTGCCAAGACCGTTAAGGGCGGCCGCATCATGCGCTTCGCGGTGCTGAGCGTCGTCGGCGACGGCAAGGGCCGCGTCGGTTACGGTCTGGGCAAAGCCAACGAAGTGTCCGAGGCCATCCGCAAGAGCCTCGAGGACGCCAAGAAGAACATCACCACCATCACCCTCCAGGGAACCACCATTCCTCACGAGGTCATCGGTGAGTTCGGCGCCGGCCGCGTGCTGCTCAAGCCCGCCGCCCCCGGTACTGGCGTTATCGCCGGCTCCGCCGTGCGTGCCGTGGTCGAGGCTGCCGGTATCACCGACATCCGCGCCAAGTGCCTGCGCTCGAACAACCCCCAGAACGTTGTCGCCGCCACGATGCAGGGTCTGACCAGCCTGCGCAATGCGCAGCAGGTCGCGGCCATGCGCGGCAAAGACGTTTCCGAGCTGTAAGGAGGCGCCACGATGGAAAAGAAACTCAAGATCGAGCTCGTCAAGAGCCTCAACGGCCGTCACGACAAGCACATCGCGACCGCCGCTTCCCTCGGCCTGCACAAGATCGGCCAGACCACCGTGCAGCCCGATAACCCCCAGACCCGCGGCAAGATCGCCCAGATCGGCTACCTTGTCAAGGTCACCGAAGAATAAGGAGGGGACCGACTATGGAACTTCACAATCTTACTCCCGCTCCCGGCAGCACGCACGTGGCCAAGCGCAAAGGCCGCGGCCATGCCACCGGCAACGGTAAAACGGCCGGCCGTGGCCACAAGGGCCAGAAGGCCCGTTCCGGCGGCGGCGTTCGCGTGGGCTTCGAAGGCGGCCAGATGCCTCTGGCGCGCCGCATCCCCAAGCGCGGCTTCCACAACATCTTTGCCAAGCGTCTGGAATCTGTCAATGTGTCCGCTCTTGAGCGCTTCGAAAACGGCGCCGAGGTCGATGCGCAGACTCTGCTTGACTGCGGTGTGCTCTCCAAGTGCACCTACGGCGTTAAGATCCTCGGTGAGGGCGAACTGACCAAGAAGCTCACCGTTCGCGCCAAGGCTTTCTCCGCCACTGCCAAAGAGAAGATAGAGGCCGCCGGCGGAAAGGCCGAGGTGGTGTAACCGTGTTTAAGACGTTTGCAAATGCCTGGAAGATAGAGGACATCCGCAAGAAGATCCTCTTCACACTTTTCGTTGTGCTGCTGTACCGTGTCGGCAACGCCGTGCCGGTGCCCTATGTCAACGTCCAGTACCTCCAGCAGTATTTCGCCAGCCTGGAGAATACCGTTCTTGGCCTGTACAACGTCATGTCCGGCGGCGCGTTCTCGTCCGCGACGATCTTCGCGCTGTCCATCCAGCCCTACATCAACGCCTCGATCATCATCCAGCTTCTGTGCGTGGCCATCCCGGCCCTTGAGCGCATGAGCAAGGATGAAGGCGAGGAAGGCCGCAAGAAGATCGCCTCCATCACGCGTTATGCGACCGTGGCGATCGGCCTGCTGCAGGGCTTCGCTTACTACGTTCTCATCAAGAATAACGGCCTTCTGACCGCTGACGGCAGCGGCGTTTGGGCGGCGATCGTCATCATCATGACCTTCACCTCCGGCTCCGCGCTGATCATGTGGCTGGGCGAGCAGATCACGGAGTTCGGCATCGGCAATGGTATTTCCATCATCCTGTTTGCCAGCATCGTCAGCCGCTTCCCCACCGCCGTTATCAGCAGCATCTCCAACATCTCCGCCGGCTCCCTGGCCTGGTGGGCTGCGGTTCTGGAGCTGCTCGGCGCGGTCCTTATGATCGTGCTGATCGTGTTCGTGTCCAACGCCGAGCGCCGCATTCCGGTGCAGTACTCCAAGCGCGTTGTTGGCCGTAAGATGTACGGCGGCCAGTCGACTCACCTTCCCATGAAGGTGAATATGTCCGGCGTTATGCCCGTCATCTTCGCCCAGTCCATCGCGAGCCTGCCCGCCACCGTGGCGCAGCTCGCCGGCTGGAA
>CAYROZ010000033.1:0-16046 GCA_964426125.1 uncultured Oscillospiraceae bacterium | reverse complement strand
GCGCTGTCGGAGGCGATCGAAACGGAGCTTGGCATAGCGAAGGAGGGGCAGCGATGGCAGGAGTGAAGAAGGCGCTGGAAAAGCTCGGGAGCATGAAATACGCGCTGCTCGTGGCGGCGTTCGGGCTGGCGCTGCTGCTGTGGCCGTCCGGCGGGAGCGGAGCCGGCGCGCAGACGGCTTCGGAGGAAGAGCGGCTGGAGGTGCTTCTGGAGCGGATCGAGGGCGTGGGCGAGGCGCATCTGCTCCTGTCGGACAGCGGGGCCGCCGTGGTGTGCGCCGGTGCGGACAGCGACCGCGTGCGGCTGGAGATCTGTCAGGCTCTGCAGTGCTACACGGGGCTTGGCAGCGACCGCATCCGGATATTCAAGCTGAAATCAAATTAGGAGGGAATTGCCTTGAAAAGAAATCTCAAACGCAACATCGTCGTGGCCGCCGTGCTGGTATTCGTGGGGGCCGCCGTGTATCTCAACTGGTCGTATAACTCCCGGTGGGGCACGGCCTCGGCCGCGATGGTCCGGGCGGAGGATGAGGCCATGGCTGCCGCCGGGGAGGAATATCTGGCCGTGTCCGCCGAGTCGGGCGACGCCGTGAGCGCGTATTTTGCCAAGGCTCGTCTGACCCGCCAGCAAAGCCGCGACGAGGCCATGCAGCTGCTCGAAAACGCCTGCGCCGCGTCCGATGCCTCGCAGGATGTGATCGACGAGGCCATGCGCCAGATCAACACCATGGCACAGTGGAACATGGCCGAAAGCGTGATGGAAACGGAGCTGCTCGGGCGCGATTTCGCCGACTGCGTGGTGTTTGCGGGCCAGGACGCCGTGACCGTGGCGGTGCCGGCGCCGGACGAGGGGCTGGATGAGGCCGCCGTGGCCCAGATCACGCAGACCGTGCTGGCCAATTCCGACTACGAGGCCAGCCAGCTGAACATACTGGAGATCAAAAACTGAGTCTTTTCCGGCGCGGCGGAAAGAAAAGGCTTTTCATTTGGGCGTATTTGTGGTATAATCTCTCCGCTTAAAACGGAGGTGTATATCAAGTGGCAGAAAACTACATCACCAAACAGGTCGAAAAGGGCAGTGTCAACATTTCCGAGGACGTGATCAACGTCATGGTCGCCGCCGCCGCCGGAGAGGTGGAGGGCGTGGCCGGTCTCGGCAGCTCGACCACACCGGAGCTGGCGGAGCTGTTTGGCCGCAAAAACAGCGGCAAGGGCGTCAAGTGTCAGTTCGTGGACGGAAAGGTCAGCATTGACGTGCTCATCACCGTCAGCTATGGCGGCAGCATCACGGAGATCGCCTCCGGCGTGCAGGATGCCGTGTGCCGCGAGGTCGAATCCATCACAGGCATGGACTGCGTTGTGAATGTCCATGTGACGGGCATTTCGTTTGACAAGTGACCATCCGGCGCCTTTTGCCGGAAAAACCAAAGGGGCTCCCGCGCGGAGCTCCTTGTGCTATATGAGGAAAGAGAAACTATGACCAGAACAGCAGCCAGAGAACTTGCCATCCAGCTCGGCTTTTCCGTGGCCGCCGCCAAGGCTGTGCCGGAGGATGCGCTGGAGGAATTTTTCGCCCCCGACCACTATACCACCATGGCGCCGGAGGGCCCGTTGTATGAACACAAGCCCGGCGGGCAGATGGACTATATCCGCCAGAGCGTGCTTGGCGTGAGCGAGCGGCGCGAGGAGCTTGACGCCTATATCGCCCAATACGCCAGGGGCTGGCGTCCCGAGCGTATCGACCGCGCGGCGGCGGCCATTTTGCGCCAGGCGATGTATGAGATCCTTTATATGCCGGACATCCCGCCCTCCTCGAGCATCGACGAGGCCGTGGAGCTGGCCAAGGGCTATGAGGATGCGGACGTGGTGTCGTTTATAAACGGCGTGCTCGGCGGTTTTTACCGCGCGCAGATCGAAGGCGGCGAAGAAACGGCGGAGACGGCGGAAGTCGAAGCGCCCGAGACCGGAGCGCCGGATGAGGAGCGGGCCGAATGAACGAGATGGTCATGACCGTCTCGGAGCTTAACGGACACATCAAAGCCCTCATCGAGGGCGACAGCCTTCTTGCGCGCGTGAGCGTGAAGGGCGAGCTTTCAAACTACAAGATCTACCCCTCCGGCCACCACTACTTCACCATGAAAGATGCCGACTGCGCCATTCGCTGCGTGATGTTCCGCTCGGCCGCGTCGAAGCTTCGCTTCCGCCCCGAAAGCGGCATGAAGGTCACGGCGTCGGGCCGCGTTTCGGTTTATCCGCGCGACGGCGCGTATCAGCTTTACGTCACGGACCTCACAGCCGAGGGCGCGGGCGACCTGCAGGTGGCCTTTGAGCAGCTGAAGGCAAAGCTGGAGGCGGAGGGCCTTTTCGACCGCGCGCACAAAAAGCCGCTGCCGGCTTTTCCGAAAACCGTTGCCGTCATCACATCCGGCGCGGGCGCGGCGGTGCACGACATCATCCGCGTGGCGCACAAGCGCTGGCCGATGGCAAAGCTCGTGCTGCTGCCGGTGCGCGTGCAGGGCGTGGAGGCCCCGCCGGAGATCGTGGGCGCGCTGCGCTATGCCAACCGCTGGCGCGTGGGCGATGTGATCATCACAGGTCGCGGCGGCGGCTCGATCGAGGATCTGTGGGCCTTTAACGACGAGCGCGTGGCCCGCGCGATCTACGAATCGGAGATCCCGGTCATCTCGGCGGTCGGCCATGAGCCGGATGTGACCATCGCGGACTATGTGGCGGACCGGCGCGCGGCCACGCCGTCGAACGCGGCGGAGATCGCCGTGCCGGACGAGCTGGAGGTGCGCGAGGCCATCGAAAGCCGCAGCGTGCGTCTGTCGCAGGCAATGCGCAAAAAGCTGGAAACGCTCTCGCGCCGGCTGGAGGATCTGCGCGCCCGGCCCGCGCTGTGCGACCCGGAGGTGTATCTGGGCAGCAAGCGCATGGCGCTCGATTATGGCCGCACGGCGCTTGTGGCGGCATATGAAAAACGGCTGGAGGCAAAGGGGCGCTCCGTGGCCACGCTTGCGGCCAAGCTCGATGCGCTCAGCCCGCTGAAGGTGCTCGACCGCGGCTACGCCATCGCCCAGAAAAACGGCCAGACACTGCGCCGCGCGGCGGAGGCTGCGCCGGGCGACACGATCGAGGTCCGGCTGCCGGACGGCAGTCTTGGCTGTATTGTACAGGAGGTCAGAAATGACGGAAGAGAAAAGCTTTGAACAGTGCCTGCAGCGGCTCGACGAGATCGTGCGCCTGCTGGAAAGAGGCGATGCGCCGCTTTCGGAAAGTCTGGGACTTTTTGAGGAGGGCACGGCCCTTGTAAAGCGCTGCACGGAGCAGCTTGGCGCGGCGGAGCAGCGCGTGGTGCAGCTGCGCAAAAGTGCGGACGGAAGTCCCGAGGAGCTTCCCTTTGAATAAGCCGGAGACCTATCGCGCGGCGATCGAGGAATATCTGGCCGCGGCTCTGCCGGGGGGAGACAAGCTGCACGAGGCCATGCGCTATGCGCTTTTGTCCGGCGGCAAGCGCATCCGCCCGATCCTGACGCTGGAATTCTGCCGCATTTGCGGCGGCGACTGGGAAAAGGCGCTGCCCGTGGCCGCCGGCGTGGAGATGCTGCACTGCTACACGCTCATCCACGACGATCTGCCCTGCATGGATAACGACGACACCCGCCGGGGCCGTCCCGCCTGCCACATCGCCTATGGCGAAACGGTGGCAACGCTCGCGGGCGACTGTCTTCAGGCGGAGGCGTTTGCGTCCGTGTGCCGGGCGCCCATCGGCGGCGAGGCGATCGCCCGCTGCTGTGCGCTGCTGGCCCGCGCGGCCGGAGGCGAGGGCGTTTGCCTCGGCCAGCTTTACGATCTGACGGGCGCAAACGACACAGAAGCGGCTTTGCTGCAAACCGATCTTGGCAAAACGGCGGCGCTCATTGCGGCGGCCTGTGCCATGGGCGCGGCGGCGGCCGGAGCGGACGAGGAACACATCGCCGCGGCGGCGGAGTATGGCACGCAGCTCGGCATGGCCTTTCAGCTGCGCGACGACGCGCTCGATGGCGACGGCTTTTTCGCCCTGCTTGGCGAGACGGAGTGTACGCGCCGTACCCGTGCATATACCCAGCGCGCGCTCGATGTGCTAAATGCCTTTGAAAACGTCGATTTTCTATGCAAAATGACGGAAGAGCTGGCGGGTCGGTTCACATAAAATATGCAAAAAATTTTGAATATATGCAAAATGCACCTTGCAATGCAGGGTGCGTTTTGTTATGATATAGGAAATACAAAAAAGGTGACAGACCATTGCTGGAAAAGATAAATAGTCCGGAGGATGTGAAAAAACTCACCGCCGGTGAAATAGACGCCCTGTGCGCCGATATACGAAAAAAACTGATCGAAACGCTCAGCCGCACCGGCGGCCATCTGGCCTCCAATCTCGGTGCGGTGGAGCTGACCGTTGCCATCCACCGCGTATACGACACCGCGCGCGACCGTCTGGTGTTCGATGTGGGCCACCAGTGCTATGCCCACAAGCTGCTCACGGGCCGGCAGAAGGAATTTGAAAGCATCCGCCATCTGGGCGGCGCTTCGGGCTTTCCCAAGCCCCATGAATCCGTGCACGATGCGTTCATCGCGGGCCATGCGTCCAACTCCGTTTCCGTGGCGCTCGGCATGGCGAGAGCGCGCACAGCGCTGGGCCAGGACTATGACGTCGTGTGCCTCATTGGCGACGGCGCGCTGTCCGGCGGTCTGGCCTTTGAGGGCCTGAGCGAGGCCGGGGCCTCGGGCGAGAAGCTTGTGGTCATCCTAAACGACAACGCCATGAGCATCAACCCCTCCTCCGGCGGCATTGCGGACATGCTGGCGCGGCTGCGGGTGCGGCCGGCGTATCTGCGCTTTAAAAAGTGGTACCGCCGCTTTCTCGGGCGCACGCCGTCGCTGTATGGCTGGCTGCATCGGGCGAAGAGCTGGGTCAAAGCGCGCATTTTGCCGGACAATATGTTCGACGACTTCGGCTTTGACTACATCGGCCCCATCGACGGCCACGATGTGAGCAAGGTCGCGGATGCGCTGCGCTGGGCCAAGGGGCAGGATGGGCCGTGCCTTGTGCACGTGATCACGCAGAAGGGCCGCGGCTATGGCCCGGCGGAGCAAACGCCGGAGGCGTATCACGGCGTGAGCGGCTTTGACGCCGAAACCGGCGCGCTGCCCGCGGGCGGCGACGATTTCTCCGCGGTGTTCGGCCGCACGCTTACCGAGCTTGCCGCACAGGACAAGCGCATCGTGGCCATCACGGCGGCCATGATGGAGGGCACGGGCCTTTCAGGCTTTGCCGAGGCGTATCCCCGTCGCTTTTTCGATGTGGGCATCGCCGAGCAGCACGCCTGCGCCATGGCGGCGGGCATGGCCCGGCAGGGGCTGACGCCGGTTTTCGCCGTGTACTCCTCGTTTTTGCAGCGGTCGTATGATATGCTCATCCACGATGTCTCCCTGCAAAACCTGCACGTTGTCTTCTGCGTTGACCGCGCCGGCATCGTCGGCCGCGACGGCGAGACCCATCAGGGCGCGTTTGACGTGAGCTATCTGTCCTCCGTTCCGAATATGACGGTTCTGTCACCGGCAAATTTTGCGGAGCTTCGGTCGATGCTGCGCCGGGCGATCTACGAGATCGAAGGGCCGGTGGCCGTGCGCTATCCGCGCGGAGGCGAGGGCGCGCTGCGGGAGGACCTGTCCGCGGGCCACAGTGTCCTTTTGCGCGCCGGCGCGGATGTGACCATCGCGGCCTACGGCACGGGGATAAACGACGCGCTCGATGCCGCGCGGCGCCTTGAGGATCAGGGCGTTTCGGCGGCGGTGGTGAAGCTCAATGAGCTCAAGCCCCTGCGGGCGGAAACGACGCTTGACTCCCTGCGCAAAACGGGGCGGCTCGTGGTGCCGGAGGAGACCTGCCAGTCCGGCTGCGTGGGCATGGAGCTGTTAAGCGCGGCGGCAGCGGAGCACGTTTCGCTGCGGGATGTGAAGCTTATCAACCTCGGCGAGGGCATCGTGACCCACGGCTCGCCGGCGGAACTGAAAAAAATGCTGCGGCTCGACGGCGAGGGCATCGCCGCGGCGGCAATGGAGCTTATCAATGGCAAAAATGCGACTTGACCAGCGGGTGTTCGACTTAGGCTTTGCCGACAGCCGCGAAAAAGCAAAGGCCCTCATCATGGCAGGGCAGGTATATGTGAACGGCCAGAAGGAATCCAAGCCCGGCGCGCCCGTGGCGGAGGATGCGAAGGTCGAGTTTCGCGGCGAGAAGCTGCGCTATGTAAGCCGCGGCGGCCTGAAGCTTGAAAAGGCGCTGGTTGTGTTTCAAATCGACCCGGCGGGCCTTGACTGCATCGACTGCGGCGCGTCCACGGGCGGCTTTACGGACTGCCTTTTGCAAAACGGCGCGCGGCACGTCTGGGCTGTGGACGTGGGCTATGGGCAGCTGGCGTGGTCGCTGCGGCAGGACGAGCGCGTGACCGTTATGGAGCGCACCAATGCGCGCGCGCTTGCGCCGGATATGTTTCCGGTGAGGATGTCGCTGGCGGTGATGGACATGAGCTTTATCTCGCTCAAGCTCGTTTTGCCGGCGGTGCATTCGCTGCTTTGCGAGGGCGGGCAGGTGGCCTGCCTTGTGAAGCCTCAGTTCGAGGCCGGGCGCGAAAAGGTTGGGAAAAAAGGCGTCGTGCGCGATGTGAGCGTGCACCGCGAGGTTTTGGAAAACTTCCTGCGCGACGCGGCGGACTGCGGCTTTGGCGTGCGGGCGATGGATTTCAGCCCTGTGCGCGGGCCGGAGGGAAACATCGAATATCTGGCGCATCTGGTCAAGGGCGGCGAAAGCGCCGCGATCGACTGCGCCGCGCTTGCGGAAAAATCGCATGAGGTGCTTGGATGAAAACGATCGTGCTTTGCCCGAATGTAAAGCGGGATAACGATTTGGAATACAGCCGCGCGCTCAAGGCTCTTTTGGAGGAGCGGGGCTACCGCGTGCTTGTTTCGCCGGTGTACGGCCACTCCGACAAGCTTGAGGAAACGCCGCTGCACGAGGCGCTGGAGGGCGCGAGTCTGGTGGTCACTCTCGGCGGCGACGGAACGATTTTGCGCGCCGCCCCCCTGGTGATGCACTCCGGCGTGCCCATCGTGGGCGTCAACCTTGGCCACAAGGGCTTTCTGGCCTGCCTCGGGCGCGAGGACATGGAGGAGGTCCCCAGGATCGCAGAGGGCGAGTGCGTGATCATTCCGCGCATGATGCTCGATGTGGAGCTTTACCGCGGCGGGCGGCTGGTGTTCTCCGACACCGCCATCAACGACGCGGTGGTCAGCGGTGTGGTGCAGAACGTCACGCTCACCGCCTATGGCGATGAAGACCGCGTGTTCACCTTCTCCGGCGACGGCATCATCGTATCCAGTCCCACCGGGGCCACGGGCTATTCGCTTTCCGCGGGCGGGCCGCTGGTGGAGCCGGGGGCGGAGGCCATTTTGCTCACGCCCATCTGCGCCCACGATCTGGCGGCGCGTTCGTTCGTGCTGGCGTCCGAGCGGCGTGTGACGATCGTGCCGGAGGAACTGGGCGAGCGGCGCTGCATCCTCACGGTGGATGGCCGCGGCACGATCGATCTGCGCGACGGCGACCGCATCGTGGTGACCAAATCCGAGTACAGCACGCTTCTGGTGCAAACGCGCGCCAAAAGCTTTTACGATACAGCATTTGAAAAGTTAGGAGAACGAAAATGAAAACATCCAGACAGGCTGTGATCCTGGAGATCATTGCCGAACAGGACATCGAGACGCAGGGACAGCTGCTCGAGGCGCTGGAGGCGCGCGGCGTGCAAAGCACGCAGGCTACCGTTTCCCGCGACATCAAGGAGCTGCGTCTGGTCAAGGAGATCGCGCCGGACGGCAATTACCGCTACGCGCCCGCCGGCATCGATGCCGACAGCGAGGCTACCCGCCGTCTCGAGGGCATCTTCCGCGACGCGTGCGTCACCTTCGACTATGCACTGCACACGGTCGTCATCCGCACGCTTCCGGGTCTGGCGCAGGCCGTCGGCAGCGCGCTGGACGGAATGGGCCTGGATAATGTCCTTGGCACCATCGCCGGTGACGACACGGTGGTCATCATTCTGCGCAATGCGGCCACGGCGGAACGGCTGTGCGGCCAGCTTCGCCGCGCCTACGCGAAATAAGCGATGCTCAGAAGTCTCCACATAGAAAACATCGCCGTGGTGGAGCGGGCGGACGTGGAATTTTCGCCGGGGCTGAATGTGCTCACGGGCGAGACCGGCGCGGGCAAATCCATCATCATCGACGCGCTGTATGCCGTTTCCGGCGCGCGCACCAGCCGCGAGCTCGTGCGCAGCGGAGCGGATAAATGCGTGGCTGCCGCCGTGTTCGACCCCGAGGGCTGCGAGGCCTGGTGCGAGGAAAACGGCATTTCGCTGGACGATGGCGAGCTCGTTGTGCAGCGCTCGGTCACAGCGGACGGGCGCGGCTCGGCGCGGGTGAACGGTATGCCGGTTTCCGTGTCGCAGCTGCGGCAGCTCGGCGCGCTGCTGGTGGATATCCATGGCCAGAACGACGGCCGTCTGCTGCTCGATGAGGGGCGGCATCTGGGCTATCTGGATGCGTTCGCGGGACTGGATAAGACTGCCTATGCCGCCGAATACCGCGCCTATACCGACGTTTTGCGCGAGATCGACCGGCTGACACTGGACGACCAGAGCCGCCGCGATTTGGCGGACACACTGCGCGTGCGCGCGGAGGAGCTTGAAAAGGCGGCGCTGCGGCCCGGCGAGGAAGAGGAGCTGGAAGCGCGGTCGGAGCTTTTGCGCAATTCCGAGCGTCTGCGCGAGGCGGCGGACGGCGCGTATCAGGCGCTGTACGGCGGGGAGATGAACGCCGTGACGCTCGCGGGCGAGGCACGCGGCTGGCTTGAGCGGGCCCGGCGCTGGAGCGGGGAGCTTTCCGCGGCGGATGAAAGTTTGAAAGAGGCAGCGGCGCTGCTGTCCGATGCGGCGGAGCGCGTGCGCGATTTTCGGGAAAGTCTTGATTTTTCGCCGGAGGAGTTCGACCGCGTGGAATCGCGGCTGAGCCAGCTGCGGCGGCTTGAAAAGAAATACAACGCGGCGGATGAAGCCGCGCTGCTGGCCGTGTATGAACAAACGGCGAAGCGGCTGGAGGAGCTGGAATACTCCTCGGACACGCTCGAGCGGCTGGAAAAAGAGCGCGCAAAGCTTGAAAAAAGCTGCCGTGCCGAGGCCGAAAAGCTCACGGCGGCGCGCCAGAAGGCGGCCGGAGAGCTGGCTGGGCGGGTCGAAAAGGAGCTGCGCGAGCTATCCATGCCCTCGGTGCGCTTTGAAACGGAGCTTGCGCCGGCAAAGCTGGGGCCGGACGGCGCGGACAGCGTGTGCTTTCTCATGAGCGCAAACGCCGGGGAAAAGCCGGGCCACATCGCCCGCATCGCTTCCGGCGGCGAGCTCAGCCGCATCATGCTGGCGCTGAAAAATGTCTTTGGCGCCAACGACGGCATCCCCACGGCGGTCTTTGACGAGATCGATACCGGCGTGTCCGGCATCGCGGCCAGCCGCGTGGCGGAAAAGCTCGCGGACATCGGCCGGAGCAAGCAGGTGCTTTGCATCAGCCATCTGCCGCAGATCGCGGCCATGGCCTCGAGCCAGTACCGCATTGAAAAAACCGAGCGCGCGGGCCGCACCTATACCACCGTTGAACTGCTCGACGGCGAGGGCCGGGCCCGGGAGCTGGCGCGCTTGATCGGCGGCGACAACATCACCGAGCTCACACTGGCTTCGGCGCGCGAGTCGCTGCAGGCGGCACAGGATTGGAGGGCGCGGCGCTGAATCGAACACGGAAACTTGGCGGCGACCCCGCTGTGGACGCCCAGCAGCTGTGGCCGCCAAACGGCTGACGCTGCGGCTGGACAAAATCAAAAAAACAAAGCGAAGCAACGCTTTTCGGAAAACGAAGGAGAAAAACACAAATGGGAATTTACGAAGAACTGGTGGCGCGCGGCCTGATCGCGCAGGTGACGGACGAGGCCGAGATCCGCGAGATGATCAACGCCGGCAAGGCCACCTTCTATATCGGCTTTGACTGCACGGCGGACAGCCTGACGGCCGGCCACTTCATGGCCCTTACGCTCATGAAGCGCCTGCAGGAGGCGGGCAACAAGCCCGTGGCCCTCATCGGCGGCGGCACCACCATGATCGGCGACCCCTCGGGCCGCACGGATATGCGCAAAATGCTCACCAAAGAGGACATCGACCACAACGCAGCGTGCTTCAAGCGCCAGATGGAGCGCTTCATCGACTTCTCCGACGGCAAGGCCCTCATGGTCAACAACGCCGACTGGCTGCTCGATCTCAACTACGTGGAGCTTCTGCGCGAGGTGGGCGCGTGCTTCTCCGTGAACAACATGCTCCGCGCGGAGTGCTACAAGCAGCGCATGGAAAAGGGTCTGAGCTTCTTTGAGTTCAACTACATGATCATGCAGTCTTACGACTTCTACCACCTGTTCCAGCACTACGGCTGCGATATGCAGTTCGGCGGCGATGACCAGTGGTCGAATATGCTCGGCGGCACGGAGCTGATCCGCAAGAAGCTGGGCAAGGATGCCTACGCCATGACCATCACGCTGCTGACGGACTCGCAGGGCAAGAAGATGGGCAAGACCGCCGGCAACGCCGTGTGGCTCGACCCGAACAAGACCTCGCCGTTCGATTTCTATCAGTACTGGCGCAATGTGGACGATGCGGACGTGCTCAAGTGCATCCGTATGCTCACGTTCATCCCCCTCGACCGCATCGAGGAGATGGCCGCGTGGGAAGGCCAGAAGCTCAACGAGGCCAAGGAAATCCTCGCCTGGGAGCTGACCAAAATGGTCCACGGCGAGGAAGAAGCCAACAAGGCCCAGAAGGCCGCGCGTGCGCTGTTCACGGCGGGCGACATGGAGCATATGCCCGTCAGCGAGATCACGGCGGAGACCGGCTTTGACATCATGAGCCTGCTCGTGGCGTCCGGCCTTTGCTCCACCCGCAGCGACGCCCGCCGCAACATTCAGCAGGGCGGCGTGGAAGCGGCCGGCGAAAAGGTGACGGACATTGCCCGCGCCTTCACGGAGGCGGAGCTGCGCGAGGGCGTGCTGCTCAAACGCGGCAAGAAAAACTTTGCGAAGGTCGTGCTGAAATGACAAGACAGGTGCTGCTGGATATCCTTGGCTGGGCGCTGATCGCGGTGGTCGTGCTCGGCGGCGTGCTGCTTTCGGTCAAGGCGCGGCAGGCGCGCGTGGAAAAGCAAAAGAAAAAGGCCGAGCGCATCTGGAACGCCACAACGCGCTACCACGAGGCTGCGGCGGAGGAAAACGCTGCCGATCGGCCCGCCAGCGACGTGGAGGAGCTGGAAAAGTGCTTCTATTCCGAGCCGGAGGAGGAATAAAGCCGCGGCCGCAGATGCCCTGAGCGGCGGAACGGCCGGGCCCGGACGGGAATAGATTGAAATGAACTGAACAGGCGGCGGCACTCTGCCGTGCGCCGGGCCAAATGGCAGCAGCGGAAAACTGCGGGACAGCGTGAAAAACGGTTCCGCAGTTTTTCCTTTTTTGGAGGGGTAGTTTATGCATCAAAAGGCATCCGCGAAGCGTGTTTCGGCGGTGGGACTGGCGGCAAACGCCGCCCTGATGGCCATGAAGCTGGCCGCCGGCATCGCGGCCCACAGCGGCGCGATGATCTCCGATGCGGTCAATTCTGCGTCGGATGTGCTGTCCAATCTGATCGTGATGGCGGGGCTGGCTGTGGCCGGTCGGGAGGCCGACCCGGAGCATCCGTATGGCCACGACCGCTTTGAGTGCGTGGCCTGCTTGATCCTGGCGTTCATCCTGTTCGATACCGGCGCGCTCATCGGCTATCGGGCCCTGAGCGATATTTTCACCGGCGCGTATGCCGTGAGCGAGGCGCCGGGCGTTCTGGCGCTGGCGGCGGCCGTGGTGTGCATCGTGGTCAAGGAATGCCTGTACCGTTATACCATCGCGGCGGCCCGGCGGCTGGACAGCGTGGCACTTCGCGCGAGCGCCTGGGATCACCGCAGCGACGTCATCAGCTCCGCCGGGGCCCTCGTGGGCATCGCGGGCGCGCGCCTCGGCTGGCCGATCCTGGAGCGTCTGGCAAGCCTTCTGATCTGCCTGTTCATCCTCAAAGCTGCCGTGGACATCTTCCGCGAGGCTGTGGACAAAACGGTCGACCGCGCCTGCGACGGCGAAACGCAAGCGCGCCTTCTCGCCCAAATCGAGGCCCAGCCCGGTGTCCTTGGTGTCGATCTTCTCCAAACCCGCCAATTCGGCAGCGCCATCTATGTCGATGCCGAGATCGCCGTGGACGGCGCTCTCACCCTCCACCAGGCCCACGCCATCGCCGAATGTGTCCACGACGCAGTGGAATCCGCGGAACCAAGGGTTCGCCACTGCATGGTCCATGTAAATCCCTCGGCTTGATCTTTTTTCCTCTGGCGTCGCCGTGTCGGCTCGCAGTACCTATGTACAGCTTCGCCTTCGTGGCCTAGCCAGAGGAAAAAATCTCTGCGCCGAGAGGAACGGTTTTTTCCCTCTGGCCGGTTCGGCTTGATCTTTTCGCGCATAAGATCGCCGGTTCGGCTCGACGTATAGCACATACGCCTTCGCCTCACCGTCTTCCTTCTGCGTAAAAATCTCTGCGCCGGGATGGCGGAGGCGGCGCGGTACCTTTTTGGAAACTTGCCACAGGCGTATTTCGTATAGTATAATGCGTGGGTCTGTGCTTTTTTGCGAATAACGATACCGGGGGATAGACAATATGACAAAGAAAAACAAGACCGCGCTGCTCGCGGCCTCGGTGCTGATGCTGATGATGCTCGGCGTTTTGTACGCCTGGTCGATGTTCCGCATCCAGCTGGCGGAGGCCTTTCCCGCGCTCACGGCGGCGCAGCTTTCCATGAACTTTACCATCGTGTCCATCGGCTTTTGCCTCGGCGGCTTTTTGGGCGGCCGGCTGTCCCAGCGCTGGGATCAGCGCGTCACGGCGCGCGTTTCGGCGGTGATGCTGCTGGTGGGCTTCGGCGGCTGCTCGTTCATGGGCTCGCTCGGGGCCGAAACGGCGCTTTGGGTGCTGTATGTGTTTTACGGCGCGATCGGCGGTGTGGGTGTCGGCGTGGGGTACAATGCCTGCATCTCCGCCACGTCGCCGTGGTTTCCGGAAAAGCTGGGGCTGGTGTCCGGCGTTTTGCTGATGGGCTTTGGCTTCGGCAGCCTTCTCATGGGGCTTTTGGTGCAGTGGCTCGGCGGTGTGATCGGTGTGTTCGGCGTGTTCCGCATGCTGGCGGCGGCGCTGTTTGTGGTGATGCTGGGCGGCTCGTTCTTTCTGCGAAAGCCGGTGCCCGGCGGCGCAAACGGCAGCGGCGGCTGCACCCCGCTGCAGATGCTCTCCAGACCGTCGTTCTGGTCCTATTTCCTGTGGAACACCATCTCCGCCTCGGCGGGGCTGCTCGTCATCAATTCCAGCGCCAACATCGCCCTGGCCTTCGGCACCTCGGCGGCGCTGGGCATGATCGTTTCCGTGTTCAACGCGGCGGGCCGCCCGGTCACCGGCGCGGCGATGGATAAGCTCGGCCGCTTTAAGGGTCTGCTTCTGATGAGCGGCGTTTTGCTCGTTGGCGGACTGCTGCTGGTCACGGCGGCGAAAACGGGACTGGCCGCGGCGGTGTTTGCGGGCATGATCCTCGTGGGCATCTGCTATGGCGGCGGCGTCACCATCTCCGCGCGCGTTATCAGCGATCTGTACGGCCCGGAGCATTACGCCGTGAATTTCAGTCTTTCAAACTTCTGCATGATCCCGGCGGCCTTCATCGGGCCGTATCTGTCCGGTGTTTTGCAGGACCGGGCAAACGGCGCTTACGACAGCACTTTCTTCATGGTCGTTGTGCTCGCGCTCGTTTCCGTGGGCGCGGAGGTGGTCATGAACGCGCTGGTCAAGCGGGAAAACTAAATTGTGTGGATATAGAAACCGGGAGAGCCAATCGGCTCTCCCGGCGTTTTGTTTGTGGGGGGATGAATTATTCCTCGGTTTTTTCCTCCGCGCAGTCGCACTCCGGCTCGCACGCCTCGGTGCAGTCGCAGTCACACGCGGTCTCGGGCGCGGCTTCGGTTTCGGAAACGACGGTTTCGAAGTCGGGGTCGCAAATCGGCTCGTCCGCCTCGGAAACGCTGGCCTTCAGCTCGTCCAGCTCCGCTTCCTTCTCGGCGATCACGGCGTGGGCGGCGGAAACTTCCTCGCACAGCTGGGTGAAGAAGCCCTCGGGCGAGTCCTTGTGGGTTTCATAGTAGAGCTTGCCAAGCTCGATGTAGGATTTTTTGATGTTGTCCTTTTCCGCGGAGATCTCAAGATTGAGCTTTGCGATGCGGGCCAGGCGCTTGGTCTGCTCGGCGGTGGTGGAAGCGATGACCTTTGCTTTTTCAGCGGCGGTCGAGGCAAATTCGCCCACCTTTTCTTTCAGATCGGAAAAATCAAAAGCTGCCATGGTATAGCCTCCTTGTTGAAATTTATCTGTAGCGATTATACGCCGGGTCGTTTCTTTTGTAAATAGTTTATTCGCCGTCCGGCGCGCCGTCGCAGCCGGGCGCGGTCTCGGCAGACGCGCGGCCCTCGTCCGTGTCGCCGGTCTCCGCCTCGGCGGGGACGCAGGCCTCGGCTTCGGCAGCTTCGGCAGCGGCGCGGCGGTTTACAAACAGGCGTTCGGGCGTGCAGGTGCCGCTGCGGAGCTTGAAAAACAGGATGAGCGCCGCGGCGATGACGCAAACGCCCGCGAGGATCTGGCTGACGCGCAGCGTGCCTATGTAAAGCGAGTCGGTGCGCAGACCCTCGATCCAAACGCGGCCCAGGCCATACCAGCCGATGTAATACAGGAAATACTGGCCGTCGAAGCGGCGTTTGGTCTTTTTCGACAGAATGTGCATGACGAGCAGCCCTACCGCGTTCCACAGCGATTCATACAAAAAGCAGGGATGGACATAAACGGTGCTGCCGTCGGCATAGGTCAGACCCATGCGGCAGAAGATGTCCGTTTCGTAGCCGAAGGCCTCGCGGTTGGTAAAGTTGCCCCAGCGGCCCACAGACTGGCCGATGAGCAGACCGAAAGCGGCGATGTCCAGTGTGGCAAAGGGGCTGATCTTCTTCACAGCGCAAACGACGAATATGGTGATGACCGCCGCGATCACACCGCCGTAGATGGCCAGACCGCCCTCCCAGATCTTGCACATATCCCAGAAGTTATCGTAGTTTCCGTAAAAGATGACGTAGTAGGCCCGCGCGCCAACGATGGCGATGGGCACGGCGAAAAGCACAACATCCAGCAGATCGTCCTGCGTCAGACCAAAGCCGCGGCAGCGGGAGAAGCAGTACCACACCGCCAGCAGAAAGCCGCAGGCGATGATCGCGCCGTACCAGTAGAAGGTGTGGCCGAAAAGCGTGAAATAGCTGGGGAAGGAAAGTGCCAGGTCACCCAGCAGGGGGAAGGTGATGATAGGGTCCATAAATCTGCTCCTTTTGAGTTTCAGTCTTTGGGACGGATAACGCTCAGCGCCATGCGCTCGGGATCGAGATGGCCGCGCAGCCATGCGGCGCATTCGTCCGCCGTGAGGCTTTCCAAAACGGCGAAGGCGTCCAGCGGGGCATAGCCTTCAAAGCAGCCCTCGATCAGCGAAACGGCCAGACCGCTGAAATTGCCCAGCGCGCGGATGCGTCCGCCGTAGCTGGCCTTCTTCTGCCGGGCGAAAAAGGCCTTGTCAAAGCCCGCGCGCGAAACGCGGTGTATCTCCGCGCACAGCTCGTTCATCACGGCGTCGGGGTCGTTTGCCTCGCCGCTGAAGGTCACAAAGGCCTCGCCGGCTGCGCTGTCGTAGTCCATGGAGAAGGCGTCGTTGATGAGCCCTTCGGCGTACAGGCGGGTATAAAAGGCGGTGGAGCGGCCTGCAAGGCATTTCAGCGCCATCGAG
>CAYROZ010000032.1:0-16827 GCA_964426125.1 uncultured Oscillospiraceae bacterium | reverse complement strand
GCGGCGGCGCTGTAGTAATGGGCGGAGGCGGCGTTTGCGCCGGTGTCGTTTGCCGTTGTGGTGGAGGGGGTGGTGACCGCGGGCTCGGTCTCGGCGGCGGCCATGGGCATCATCTCGGCCAGATACGCGTCCAGATCGATCTCGTCGCTGGAAATGCCCTCCTCCTGAAGCATACGCAGCAGCTCTTCCTTTGCGGCGGCGTATTCCTCCGCGCTGGGGCCGGTGGGGCCAGCGTATACGTTGTCGTATTCCGGCGCGTTGGGATCGTCGCCCAGCGAGTCGGGCATCCAGTCGATGCTCACTTCGCCGGTCCCGGCGGCAAAGGCCAGACCCGTGCACAGACTCAGCGCCAGACATACAGCCAGCAGGACAGAAAGCAGCCGTTTCATGGGAAAAACTCCTTATGCATGAAATTTGTAACCATTTTGTTTATTTTAATATTATATTGTAACTTTGTCAATTATCAAATGCGGTATAATACAACTATGTTGTACGAATTTGAGGGCAAACGGCCGCAATGCGGCGAGGGAACCTACGTCGCCCCCTCAGCCCAGGTCATTGGCGACGTTATCATCGGCAAAAACTGCTACATCGGCCATGGCGCGATCATTCGCGGGGATTACGGCTCGGTGCGCATAGGAGACGGGACGGCCGTGGAGGAGGGCGTCATCATCCATGCGCGGCCGGATAAAACCGCCACGATCGGCGCGCACGTCACGCTGGGCCACGGCGCCACGATCCACAGCCGTCTTTTGTCCGACTGGGTGGTTGTGGGCATGAACGCGGTGGTGAGCATCGGGGCCGAGGTTGGCGAATGGGCCATCGTGGCCGAGGGCGCGGTGGTGAAGCAGGGCGGCGTGATCGAAGCCGGTAAGGTGGTCGCGGGCGCACCGGCCAAACCCGTGCGCGACACACTCGAGCGGGACAAGGAATTCTGGATCCCCTCCAAGCGCATCTATGAGGAGCTGGCCGCGCGCTATCTCGCCGGCGGCATGAAGCCGGTGGAGGGCCCATGAGAGGCGTGTACTATGCCGCGGGCGAGAGGGAGAGCCTTGCGGCGTCGCTCTGGGAGCTGGCGCAGCGGGATGGATTTTATGTAAACCGCGAGGACTTTGATGCCGCGCTGCACTTTGCGCCGTGCGCGAACGGCGTTTGCATCGAGGTGTATGCCGAGCTTGGCGAAAATCTTCTTGTCTGGGCGCGGCAAAAGGGGCTTTTGCAGCTGAAACGCCCGGAGGGATAACATCCCATCCACCCACAAAACCAAAAAGCGGGTATCCGTTCGGATGCCCGCTTTTGCTATGCGTTTTAATAGAAGGTGGCGACGGGCTGGTTCGGGGATTCGGCCGCTTCCACGGCGGTTGCCGTGAGCACGGGGCCCTTGCGGCCGTAGCCCTTGTGCCACTTGATCTCAATGGAGGCCGTCACATCGACCCAGGAGCCCTTGTCGAGCGCCTTGGCCTGCGGCCAGCGGCACACCAGACCCACATACTGCGTGTCCGCCTCGCAGCAGGTCATCAGCATCCGTCCGATCACGAAGCAGTCCGACTGCAAAAGCGGCGACTGGGCCACAAGACCCTTGAAGTGCACGGTTTTGCCCTCGTATTTGTCCATCTCCTCGCCCAGATCGCGGTACCACAGCGCAAAATCGCGGTCGGCGATGTCGATCACATCGGCGTCGATGTCGAAGGGCAGGGGATCCTCGATCTCATCGTAGCTCACGGAGCCGTCCGGCGCCTCGTAGGCGATGTCGCAGCGGCGCGACACGGCGCGCACGATCTGGTGGATGGCCATTTTGTCCACGTTTTCGCCGCAGCGGTTGAACACGGCCAGCTCGCAGCTTTTGAGCTTGTCGTAAACCTGCTGGCGCATGTTGGCGTTGTAGGACACGAAGCTGTTGGCGTCGGCGAACATGAACTCCTGATACACCAGCCATCCCTCCGGCAGCGCGCGGAAGAGATCGTCCAGCATCCACATGCCGTTATACTCCACCAGCACGCGCTCGGCGCCGTGCTTTTCCAAAAGCGCCGTGAAGTTTTCGGGGTTCACATCCTCCGGCTCGTCGATGGGCTCAACGAAGATGTTTTTATAGTTGCCGTATTCCTCCTCGCCCTGCTCGCACAAAAGCAGCAGCGTGCGCTCGCCGTTGTTAAAGCGGGGATCGTCCAGCGTTTCGCGGATGAAGCGGGTTTTGCCCGCGTCCAGAAAGCCCGTGAAAAGATACACGGGGATGTCCTTTTTCTTAGCCAAGTCCGAACAGCTCCTTTGCCGCGTCTTCCTTCAGTCCCGCGCCGATCACGCACACGCGCCCGGTCACGTTCGCCGCACCCGTGCGGATCTCCGCCTCGCCGGGGGTGTAGTCAAAGTGCAGCCAGGTTCCGTCCGGCGCGGCCACATAGCCCTTCGCGCGCACGATGAAGCCAAAGCGCTCGGTGTCCTCCAGCGCGGCGAGAATGGTCTCCAGTCCCTCGCGCGTGAAGGCGTGGGAGGTCTCCGCGCCCCAGCTCTGGAACACCTCGTCGGCGTCGTGGCCGTGGTGATGATGGTGATGCTCATGCTCATGCTCGTGGCAGCAATGCCCGTCGTGGTCATGGTCATGCTTATGCTCGTGGCAGCAATGCCCGTCATGGTCATGCTCATGGTCGTGGTCATGGCAGCAATGCCCGTCGTGCTCGTGATGATGTTCGTGCTCGTCGTGGTCGCGGCAGCAGCCGTGCTCATCGTGGTCATGATGGTGATGATGGTGTTCGTGCTCATCGTGGTCATGGTGATGATGGCAGCAGCAGTCGGGGTCGTCGCACTCGTGCTCCTCGTGCTCGGCCAGCAGCGCGGCCAGCTCCTCGGAGATGCTGTTTTTCTGCTCGATGGCGTCGAGGATCTGGCGGCCCGTCAGCTCGTCCCACGGCGTGGAAACGATCACGGCCTCGTGATTTTCCCCGCGCACAAGGGCCACGGCCTGGTCGATCTTCTCCTGCGTCATCTTGCCCGTGCGGCTGAGCACCACGCAGTTGGCCGCGTGGATCTGGTCCAGGAAGAATTCGCCGAAGTTTTTCATGTAAAGCTTCGCCTTCGACCCGTCCACCACGGCGCAAAGGCCGCCGAGCTCCGCGTTCTCAAGCTCCGCCGACTGCACGGCGGCCACCACGTCCGTCAGCTTCCCAACGCCGCTGGGCTCGATGAGGATGCGGTCGGGCGCATACTGGGCCATCACCAGCCGCAGCGCCTCGCGGAAGTCGCCCGTCAGCGAGCAGCAGATGCAGCCGGAGTTCATTTCGTTGACCGTGATGCCGGCGTCGGCCATGAAGCCGCCGTCGATGCCGATCTCGCCGAACTCGTTTTCAATGAGCACCAGCTTCTGGCCGCGGTACACCTCGGCAATCAGCTTTTTGATGAGCGTGGTTTTGCCCGCGCCCAAAAATCCGGAAAAAATGTCGATTTTCGTCATAAAAATGCCTTCTTCTCATTTGTTATTTTCAACATTTTATTATACCACAGCGCGTCAATATTGCCAAATCGGCGCGGGGCGGAGAGATTCGCTTGCCAGAGGTCGGCGCCCATGCTATCATCGGGGCAGGATGAGCTCGCAGGAGGAACGCGTATGCCGGTGTATTTGCAGGGGCTGAGCATGGGGCTTGCCTATGTCGCGCCCATCGGGATGCAGAATTTATTTGTCATCAATGCCGCGCTCACACAGCCGAAGCGGCGGCTGATCCCCATTGCGCTGATCGTGATCGCGCTGGATATCTCGCTGAGCCTGGCGTGCTTTTTCGGCATCGGCGCACTGATGGAGGCGCTGCCGTGGCTGCGCAATATCGTTTTGGCGGCGGGCAGTCTGGTGGTCATCTGGATCGGCGTGGGGCTTTTGCGCTCGAAGCCAAAACTGGATACCGGCGTGGATACCGGCGCGCCGCTTCTGAAGCTGGCGGGCTCGGCCTTTGTGGTCACATGGCTCAATCCGCAGGCCATTATTGACGGCACGCTGCTCATCGGCGCGTTTCGCGCCAGTCTGCCGGCGGGCAGTGCGGCGGTGTTCATTCTGGGCTTTGCCTCGGCCTCGGTGCTGTGGTTTTCCGCGCTGACGGTGATCGTGTCGCTTTTGCGTGAGCGCTTCGGCGAGAAGCTTTTGAACATCATCAATAAGATCTGCGGCGCGGTGATCGTGTTTTATGGTCTGAAGCTGCTGTATAGCTTCGTCACAACGCTGTTTGCATGAGATAAATCGACCCCGGACGACACAGTCCGGGGTTTTGATTTGAGGAAATAAAATATTATGTCAACCTTTATCCAGCGGGATGTCGCCGAGGTTGAGATCCTGTCCGGCGGTGGACAGATGGTCAAAGCGCTTCGGGGCAAAGCCCTCGGCCTCGATGGTGAGAGCGTAGTCCGCCTCCGGCAGATCGCGGAACCAGAAGTCGCCGAAATCGTCCGTCAGCGTTTCGCGCCCGTCCGACAGGCGGCACTTCGCGCCGATCACGACCTCCTCCGCCTCCGGGTCATACACCGTGGCGGCGATGAAGCGGCCGGGCCGGTTTTTGTAGATCACGCGCAGGCCCTGCTCATCCGGCTCGCCGTCGATGAAGCGCAGCGCGTCGGTCGGGCACACCTCCACGCAGCGCGGCGTTTGCCCCGCGTCGAGCAGATGGGCGCAGGCGGTGCATTTTTGGGCGATGTGCTTTTGCTCGTTCATGTAGACGGCATCGAACGGGCACGCGCTCTGGCACGCGCCGCAGCCGGTGCATTTGGCCGGGTCGATGAGAACAAAGCCGTCGTCGCGGCGATAGATCGCGCCCGCCGGGCACGCGGCCATGCACGCGGCGTTTTCGCAGTGGCGGCAAAGCTGGGACTCATAGTGGATGCGAAGCTTTGGCTGCGTGCCGTGAACGTGCTCGTCCACGCGGCACCAGAACTGCCCCGTGAGCGGCTGGGCGGCGGCATAGGGCAGCCAGTCGTTTCCCGCGTGCTCGTCCTTGCAGGCCAGCTGGCAGTTGAAGCAGCCGGAGCAGCGCGCGATATCGATAACGAATATTTTACTCATACGCATCCTCCTCGTGGACCATCCATCCGGCCAGACAAACGCCGGCGTCGGGGTCGATGCGGCGCGCAAAGGCCTCGGGATAGTCCCGCCGCCACGCGGCCCATTCCGCGTCCGTGACCGGCGCGACCTCGACCAGAAAGCCGGAAACGGCCATGCCGGTGGCGTTTTTGCTGGTGATGTTCTCGGGTGTGATGGTGTTGATGGCCCCGCCGCGGTCAAGCCAGCCGGGGATGATGGGGTCATAGCGCGCGCCGTGATCGACCGAGCAGGCGCCGGGGATGATGCGCTCGGTGACATACGCGCCGCACAGCACGATGCCGCGCTCGTTATAAACCTTCACCACATCGCCGTGGGCTATGCCGCGCGCGGCAGCATCGGTCGGATGCAGCCACACGGGCTCGTATTGGTAGCCGTCAAAGCCGCGCACCTTCATGGTGGATACTTCGCGGTTCCAAACGATGTCGTCGCACTGCGCGTGCATCCGCCAGCGGCCATGGTTGGACATACAGATGAGCGGGTAATCCTTCGCGCGCTCGGCGGTTTGGCGCTCGGCGTGGTATTCGCCGTTTTCCACCCAGTGCGGCACGGGCGGGCGCTCGGGATCGTCCGGCAGATGCTGCTCCAGCAGCGTGGCGGAGTATTCCAGCTTTCCCGTGGGCGTGGTGAGCGGGTTGTTCTCCGGATCGTCGGCAAAGGGGCGCAGACCCGCCGGGATGGCGTCAAGCTCCTCCTGCGTTTTGCAGGGGACAACGAAGATTTTGCGGCGCTGGAACTCCTCCCAGCTCATGTGCTCCTCGCAGCCGCTGGCCTTATAAAACAGGCGCACGCGCTCCTCATCGGACAGGTTGCCGGTGTAGGCGTCGTAATATTCCTTGCCGAGCTTTGCCGCCACGCGCGCGCAGACCTCGAAGTCCGAAACGCTCTCGCCGCGCGGCTCGATGCACTTGTGCTCCAGATACAGGCTCGTGAAGTTGCCGGAGGACATATCGTTTCCGATGTCCTCGAGCTCATGCTTGGTGCAGACGGGGAAGATGATATCGGCAAAGTAGCAGTCGTTTTCCAGCCACGGATGCTGCGCCACGATGCACTCGATGGACTCGTGGCGGAAAGCGTCGGCGGATTTGTTGCCGTCGTTCCAGCAGGTGGTCTGGCACGGGGCGTCCGTCCAGATCATGTGAACGCGGCTGAGCCCCTCGCGCGGGTAGTGCATGGGCTCGAACTGGTATTGCTGGGTGGGCTTGCGGAAGTTGTTCGCATCCGGCTGCTGGCTCGATGAGAAGCACTGCAGCCCGCGCCACTCGGCGTGGCCGTTCAAAATGGCCTCGTGCACGAGCACGCGGGGGATGAACTGCTTGGGCGCGGGAAGCTGGCGGAACAGATCGATCAGCTCCGGCGCGCGCTGCTTCTGCGCGTCTGTGAGCACGAAGCGGTTCATGTTGATCGAAGGGTCAACGTCCCCATCCACGGGACGCAAAGGGTCGGCGATCTGGGTGATCTTGGGCACGAACTGGCCCTGATACGGCAGCGGGAAATCGCGGTTCCAAAGCCCCCATTCGATCATTTTTGCCTGGTGCACGCCGGGCTTTCCGAGCCCCTGCATCCCCAGCAGCATGACCTCCAGCCGCGCCGGCTCCGTGGCATACGGCCCGCGGATCATAGGCCCGCCGTTTCCGTGGCAGATGGAAACGACCTCCTTGGCCCACTTGCGCGCCAGCGCCTTGATGGTCCACGGCTTCACGCCGCATTTTTCCGCCGCCCAGCGCGGCGTTTTGGGCTCGCCGTCCTCGCGGCCGAGAACGTAATCGGCGAATTTATCGAAGCCATAGCTGTGCGTGGCGATGTATTCTTTGTCGTAAAGGTCCTCCGTGAGCCAAATGTAGGCGATGGCGAGCTGCAGCGCCGCGTCGGTGTTCGGCAGGATGGGGATCCACTTGTCCGCATGGACGGCCGCGCCGTAGTTTAGGTCCGGGCACACATACACCTGCGAAATGCCAAGGTCGGAAAACCAGTAGCAAAGACGGCTCGGCATATGGCTCACAACGCCCAGCGGCGTGGTTTCCGGGTCGCAGCCCCAAAACAGCAGCATGGACGAGTGCTTGGCAATGTCCGGGAACAGATTTGCCTGCGGCGCCTGTTCGCCCACGGGCTCGCAGCCCCAAACGTATTTTGCGCCCCAGAACCAGCCTTCCCAGCTGTCGGGGTTGCGCATTTGCAGCGTGTAGCCGCCCAGCAGCGACAACAGCCGGTTCGGACAGCCGTGGGCCGGGGATACGTTTTTGCCCTCGCCGTGCATATCCGCCTCGCACAAAACGGCCTCGGGGCCGTAGGTGTCGCGCATACGGACAAGCTCCTTCGCCACGATGCTGGTGGCCTCGTCCCAGCTGATGCGGACGTATTTGCTCTTGCCGCGGTTTTCGGGATGGCGCTCGCCGTCGGGCTCCCAGTCCACGCGCTTGAGCGGCCATAAAATGCGGTTGGGGGAGTAAACGCGGCTTTTGTAGCCCAGACCAAAGGGCGTGATGGTCACATGGTCGGGCGCCTGAAACACGCTGCCGCGCGCCTCGATCTTCCAGGGGTTGCAGTGCGCGTCGGTGTATTCCTTGTCGTAGAAATACGGGCGGATGCGGGTCATTTTTCCGTCCGCCGAGTCCACCAGACAGGGCGCGCCGCTTTCCGGCCCCATGAGAGAGAAGCTGATAATGTTCTGCTTTTGTGCTTTAATATCCATACTTGTATTCTTCCACCGTTGCTGTCGATTCAAAAAATGCCTATTCTCTGAAATTATAGCAAAGCGTCTTTGAATTATCAAGCGTCCATGCTATAATGGCAGCGAATGGATGCGGAAAGGAGCGGATGGACAATGCGCCGATGGATGGCGGTACTGCTGTGTCTGGCACAACTGGCGGGCCTTTGCGGCTGTCAGGCAGTGACGGATGCGCTTTCGGCGGCGGTCGGACTTGGGCAGACGGAGCCGGTTTTGAGCGCCGTGATGCCGGAGATGAGCGCTGTGATGACACCCACGCCCACGGCCACGCCGCAGCCCACGCCGCAGCCAACGCCCACGCTGCGCGGCACGAAGGGCGAGCTGGTGCCCGTTTACAGCCGCCGCAGTGACACGACCTTCCGCGAGGACTGCGAACGGCTGGCCGCCTGCACCGATGCGAACGAGGCCATCGCGCTTTACGAGCGGCTGTATGCCGAGGCGCTGCAATGGATGTCGCTGCGCGAAACGGCGTATGTTGCCTACAGCCGGGATGTGACGGACGCTTACTGGACCGAGGAGAGTCTTTGGAGCGAAAACCAATGCGCGGAGCTGTCCGGTCTTTTGTGCGGGGCGTGCTGCGCCGTGATGAAGGGCCCCTGCGCCGAGCGCTTCCGCGCCCATGTGGGTGCCGCAGCGGCGGAATATTATGCGCAGTATGACCGGTATGACGACACGGCCGACGCGCTTTTGGAGCGCGAGAGCGAGCTGGAAACGCAGTACTATGCCGCGCTGTCCGGCGCGGACAGTCTGGCCGTTTCCGTTTCCGGCGAGGAGTGGACCATGGAGCGGCTGGACGGTGCGGACGGCGACGCGCTTTACTGGGACGATTACGAAGCCTACTGGGATGTGTACGACCGGGTGATGGAGGCGGTGAACGGGCAGCTCGGGCCCATCTATGTGGAGCTGGTGCAGCTGCGCGGCCAGCTGGCGCAGCTTTACGGCTACGAAAGCTACAGCGACTATGCCTATGAAAACACCTATGGCCGCGACTACGGCCCGGACGAGGCGGCGCGCTTTTGCCAGCAGGTGAAGCAGTCGGTTTCCCGCCGGTATTATGACGATGTGTACTATGCCGATGTCGGCACGGATTACAGCTTTTCCTCGATGAATGCGGCGCAGCTGATGCAGTCGCTCGGCCGCTATGCCGCCGCGATCGATCCGCTTGTGGGCGAGGCCTGGGACTATATGACGGAAAATGGTCTTTACACGATGGTCAGCGGCAGCGCGTGCATGAGCGGGGCCTACACCGTCACCTTCCCCGAAAGCGGCGCGCCGTATATCTATCAGTACCTGTATGGCGACGGCGGCGATTTTCTCACGCTCAGCCATGAGTTTGGCCACTTCACGCAGGCATATGTCAGCCCCAATCCCGAACCGCTCATCCTGGGCGGCAACTACGATCTGATGGAGATCCACTCCAACGGTCTGGAGGTGCTGTACAGCCGCTTTTACCCCGAGATCTTCGGCGTCCAGGCCCCGCAGGCCGAGCAGGCGCTGCTGGTGGAAATGCTCGGCGGCGTGGTGGACGGCTGCGTGTTCGATGAATTCCAGCGGCGGGTCTACGCGCAGGCGGAGGACATCACGCTGGAGCAGGTCAACCGCATCTACAGCGAGGTGTGCGTGGAGTTCGGCGAATACGACGAGGTGTATAACGACTGCCGCTGGATGTATATCTCCCACAACTTTGAAAATCCCCTGTACTACATCAGCTACGCGGTCTCCGCGCTGGCGGCGCTGCAGATCTGGGACATCAGCCGCGAGGACTACGACCGGGCGGTGGATGTATACCGGGCGGTGGTGCAGGCCGATGCCTATGAAAAGGGCTATGGCCAGGTCATAGACGAGTGCGGTCTGCGCCGCTTTTCCGAGGATGGGGGCGCCGCGGCGATATGCACGCCGGTGCTGGATCATCTGGCGGAGGGCTGGTGAAACAGGAGACACCATATAAAAATATAAAAGGCTGCCGGAATTTCGGCAGCCTTTTTGCTGTGCGTTGACGATGCGGGCGCCCCCTGCGGCGCGGCGGCGAGCGTTATTCCAGCGAGCGCAGAGCCTTGCGGAACTGGAAGAAGAACAAAATCGCTGTGAAGCTGACGGCCAGCACGTCCGCCACCGGCTCGGCGGTGTAAACGGCCATGGTCTTGTCCGCCATCAGAAGCGGCATGATGTAGATCATCGGGATGAGCAGCACGAACTTGCGCATCACGGCCACGATGATCGAGCACGGCGCGTTGCCGATGGAGACGAAGGTCATCTGGCAGGCAATCTGGATGCCGAACAGCCCCAGCGCCGCGCAGTAGATGCGCAGAGCGCCGGCCGTGAACTGCACGAGCGCATCGTCGGAGCTGAAAAGCCGGGCAAACGGCGTGGGGAACAGCTCGATGCACGCGCACAGCACCACGGCGTAGCCGAGGCAAACGGTCAGCAGCAGCCGGAAGGTCTTGCGCACGCGCCCGGCGTTTTTCGCGCCGAAGTTGTAGCTGGTGATGGGCTGCGAGCCCTGGGCCACGCCCTGCATCGGCAGCATGGCAAACTGCATCACGCTGGTCAAAATCGTCATCGCGCCAACGGCGGTGTCGCCGCCGTATTTTAAAAGCGAGGAATTGAAGCAAACAGATATCACGCTCTCGCTCGCCTGCATCACGAACGTGGCCAGCCCCAGCGCCACGCACGGCAAAACGATTTTTGCCCCGGGGAAGAAATTCTTCCGCCGCAGCCGCAGCGAGCTGCGCTTGCCCAGCAAAAACACCAGCACCCATGTGCAGCTGAGCGCCTGCGAGATCACGGTGGCCAGCGCCGCGCCGCGCACGCCCATGTCAAACGCGAAAATGAACAGCGGGTCCAGCGCGATGTTCGCCACCGCGCCGATGAGCACCGTGAGCATACCGACGGTGGCAAAGCCCTGCGCCGTGATGAAGGCGTTCATCCCGAGCGTCAGCTGCACGAAGATGGTGCCAAGGGCGTAGATGTTCATATAATCGACCGCGTAGCCAATGGTGTTTTCGCTTGCGCCGAACACGGACAAAAGATCCTCGCCCCATAGGAGCAGCGCCGCTGTGAGAACGACCGAGATGCCGATCTGCAGCGTGAAGCAGCCGCCCAGCGTTTTCTCCGCGCTTTCATGGTCGCCGCGGCCAAGGAATATCGAAGCGCGCGGCGCGCCGCCGGCGGACACGAACGCGGAAAACGCGGAAACGATGAGGATCAGCGGCATACAAACGCCCACGCCCGTCAGCGCCAGCGCGCCGTTTGCGCCCATGTGGCCGATGTAGATGCGGTCAACGATGTTATAGAGCATATTGACCAGCTGCGCGATCACGGTGGGCACCGCGAGCCGGAACAGCAGCCGCCCGACCGGCTGCTCGCCAAGGAAGCTTTGATCCGATTGCAGAGAATTTTGCATGGAATTTTCCTTTCCTGGGTAATGAAAAAAGTCCGCACCCATCGTGCGGACTTTCTTCTATCGGTTGAGGACAAAATGAAAAAGAAGAAACTGGCTCTTGCAATTGTTATTCTAGCGGGAAGATGTTACGGAATAAAGCGAGAAAATATTTCAAAAGTATTAAATCCGAAAAATTTCTGCCGGAGCAACAATATATCCGAGTCAAAAAAGCACGAAAAGGCTGTATTTTGTGAAAAAAGAACTGCGCCGCCTGTTAGAGGCGACGCAGTGGTTATGCATGGAAACAGATTACTTAAGCTCGACCTTCGCGCCGACGTCCTCAAGCTGCTTCTTGATGGCCTCGGCCTCGTCCTTGGAAGCCTGCTCCTTGATGACGGCGGGGATGCCCTCGACCTTCGCCTTGGCCTCGGCCAGGCCCAGGCCGGTGATGGCGCGGACTTCCTTGATGACCTTGATCTTCTCGGAACCGAAGTCGGTCATGACAACGTCGAACTCGGTCTTTTCCTCAACAGCGGCGGCGGTGGCAGCAGCGGGAGCGGCGGCAACAGCAGCAGCGGCGGAAACGCCGAACACATCTTCGATCTCGTGCACGAGCTCAGCGAGCTCCATAACGGTAAGAGCCTTGATCTCTTCGATCATGGCGGTGACTTTTTCGCTAGCCATTATAAATTTCCTCCAATTATATTTTTGAGTGGGATGCCTGCCTTATTCGGCGGCGGGTTCAGCGGGGGCTTCCTCGGCCGCGGGGGCCTCGGCGGGGGCGCCGTTCTTTTCGGCGACCTGGTTGAGAACGACGGCCAGACTCGTGATGGGCGCGAGCATGGTGCCCAGCACCTGAGAGTACAGCGCGTCCTTGCTGGGGATGGCGGACAGCTCGGCAAACTGCTCGTCGGTCAGGATCTGACCGTCCACGAAAGCGGCCTTGACGTTGAACTTGCTGTCGCCCATTTTCTTGGACTGCTCCGCGATCAGGTACAGAGCGGCCAGCGCGTCGGTCTCGCTGGTGGCGAGGGACGTGGTGCCGTTGAGCACGTGATCCATGCCGGACAGACCGATCTTGTCGAGAGCGAGGCGGGTCAGCGTGTTTTTCACGACGGTGTATTCCACGTTCGCTTCGCGAAGGCCACGGCGCAGAGCCGTGTCATCCGCCACGTTGATGCCGCTGTAGTCGACGAGGACGCCGCCCTGCGCAGCCTGAAGGCGCGCCGCCAGCTGCTCCACGATGGCCTGCTTTTCGGTGAGAATTGCTTTACTCGGCATTGGTTGGTTTTCACCTCCATAAAGAAAAAATCTTTGTCCAAAGACAAAGACATACAATCGAAAGCTATTCGTATGCTTGTCCTCGGCGGGGCTTATATCCGCCAACGACGGAATGCCTGCTGTCTCTGGAACAGATGAACTATAACAAATATCATCCGCTTTGTCAAGCGTTTTTCCGGCGTGTGTGAAAAAAGTATTTTAGCTTGCAGATTGGGCGGACTATGGTATAATTGGTCTGAATGTAAAAACATATAAAAATGGAATTCAACAGGAGATGTGACAAAATGGAGAAACGCTACCCCCATATGTTTGAGCCCATCACGATCGGCGCTCGCGGCCGCTGGCCCGGCCTGATCTTTAAAAACCGTGTGTGGACGGCGCCGACCGGCGTGCATCTGCTTGGCGCGGGTGAGCCCTACCCCAACGAGGCCGTCATCGCCCACTACCGCGAGAAGGCCCGCGGCGGCGCCGCCTGCATCACCTTCTCCGCGCAGAACATGGACCGCTTCCTGGTGGAGCACCCCGATGAGATCCACTCCGATCCCAATATCTTCGATATGCGCTACCACAACTACTGGTATCGCCTGACCAGCGCCGTGCACTTCTTCGATGCGCGCATCTCGCTGGAGCTGCTGGCCTTCTCCCGCCATGAGGAGATCGACGGCGAGGTCGTTTGCTGGTCCGTCAACGGCGAGACCGACGAGGAGACCGGCGAATACTGCCCCATGCTCGACAAGGCCGCCATGGAGCGTATGTGCGCCGACTATGCTCAGGCCGCGAAGAACGCTGTGCGCGTGGGCTTTGACATGATCATGATGCACCTGGGCCACGGCACCTTCCCCGCCCAGTTCCTGTCCCCGCTTTCCAACCAGCGTACCGACGAGTTCGGCGGCAGCGCGGAAAACCGCGCCCGCTTCCCCATGATGCTGGTCAAGGCCGTGCGTGACGCCGTTGGCCCGCGCGTTCCCATCGAAGTGCGCGTGTCCGGCGATGAGCTGACCGAGGGCGGCGGCACCGTGGCCGACTGCCTGGACTTCCTGCGCCGCGTGGAGGACGACATCGACATCGCCCACGTTTCCTGCGGCACCGTTATGGACGACGTGACCCAGACCCGTATGCACCCCGTGGAGTTCTACGAGCCGGGCTGCAACGCCATGTTTGCCCGTCAGGTCAAGGAATCCGGCTTCTCCAAGCCCGTTCTCACCATCGGCGCGTTCCAGCGTCCGGAGCTCATTGAGGAGACCATCGCCACCGGCGGCGCGGACATCGTGGCCATGGCGCGCGGCACCATCGTGGACGCCGACTGCGTCAACAAGGCCGCCGAGGGCCGCGAGGATGAGATCATCCCCTGCCTGAAGTGCTTCGTGTGCCTCAGCTACGACATGGAAGAGGAATTCTGCTGCTCCGGCAACCCCAAGATCGGCCGCGAGTACATCATCGACCAGTTCGAGAACAAAAACTCCACGCCCAAGCGCGTGGCGGTCATCGGCGGCGGCCCGGCCGGCATGGCGGCGGCGCAGTTCTGCGCCGAGCGCGGCCACTCCGTGACCCTGTATGAAAAGGACGACAAGCTCGGCGGCACCATCAACTTCGCCAAGTATGCCTCCTTCAAGTACTCTCTGGACAACTACATGAACTACCGCATCGGCATGATGAAGAAGCTGAACATCGATGTGCGTCTGGGCGTGGAGGCCACGCCGGAGATGATCGAGGCGGAGCACTATGACGTCGTGATGGCGGCGCTCGGCTCCTCCAACATCATCCTGCCCATCCCAGGCCACGACGATCCGCGCGTCATCTGCGCTGTGGATACCTTCGGCCATGCCGACGAGATCGGCCAGAACGTCGTTGTGATCGGCGGCGGCGAGGTCGGCTGCGAGGCGGCGCTGTATCTGGCCATGGAGCACGGCAAGAATGTTTCCATCATTGAGATGATGGACCGCATCGCCGCCACCTCCGCCTATGCGCAGGAGCTGGCGCTGTATGACCGCGTGCCGAAGTACTGCCAGCTGCATCTGTCCAGCCCCGTCACCCAGATCACGCCGACCCAGGTTGGCTACAAGGATCCCGACGGCGTGGAGCACTTCATCGACGCCGACACCGTCGTGTTCGCTTCCGGCCGCAAGGCGCTGGAGGATCAGGCGGAGAAGTTCCGCAACTGCGCGCCGAAGTTCTTCAAGCTTGGCGACTGCCTGAAGGCCTCCAACGTGCGCAACGCCAACCGCACCGCGTACGACGCCGCGCTGCAGATCTGATCGAAAACCGCATAAAACACTTTGGGACTGCCGCAAAACAAGCGACAGTCCCTTTTTAATTGAATCTTAATTGCTTTCCGGCTCGATTCTAAGAAACAAACCGGGCAAACGGTGGTACAATAAACAGGTATACGACAGGAAAAAGGGGATCGGCCAATGGAATGGATACGCGAGCCAAATGAAGAGGAGCTTGCCGCGCGCCGGGCGCCGCAGCGTCCGGACTGTGTTTCGCCGTCTGCTCCGCGGCACGCCGCGCCGCGTCCGGAGGGGCGGGTCGTGCACTCGGAATACAGGCGCTCGTCCGCTGCGAATTGCCATGGCCCTTCCCGCCGCAGCCGTTCCCGGCGGCGCAAACGCCGCAGAGCGGGCTGGCTGCCGCTTCTGGCAGTGCTGCTGGGCGTTTTGGCCGCCGTGCTGTGCTTCGGCCGGCTCGATGCGGGCGGCCTGCCGGGGTCTATCCGGCTGTATGCGCTCGCGCATGGCTACACGGCCGAGGACTATCCGCCGAAGCTTCTCAAGCTGCTGGAGCGCAATCCGGAAACGAAGGATTTTGTGATGCACTACCCGGCCGAGCACGGCAAAACGCACGAGATATCGCTCTCGCCGGACGGCGCCGTGCCGCTGTATCTGCAATGGGACGAGCGCTGGGGCTACGAAAGCTACAACGGGGATATGATCGCGCTGACGGGCTGCGGGCCGTGCTGTTTGTCCATGGCGGCGAGCTATCTCACAGGCGACGCGGGATACGACCCGCTTACAGTCAGCCGCTGGGCCGAGCAGCAGGGCTACGCCGTGGCCGGGGAGGGCAGCACATGGACGCTTTTCAGCGAGGGCGCGGAAAAGCTGGGGCTCGACGCGGTGGAGATCGGCGCGGATGAGCAGCGCGTGGCGGACAATCTCGCGGTGGGCAATGTGATCGCGTGCGTGATGGGGCCGGGCGACTTCACCACGGAGGGGCATTTTATCCTGCTGACGGATTATAACGACGGCTATGTGTCCGTGCGCGACCCGAACAGCGCGGAAAAAAGCGCGAAGCAATGGCGCTTTGCGGACATTTCCGGCCAGATGCTGGCGCTGTGGGTGCTGCGAACATGAAATTGTGCGGGAACTTTTTGCCCTCCGCGCACGTCTTAGGATCAAATCCTATGAAAACGAGGTGCTTTGCATGAAAAAATGGCTGTGCTTACTGCTGAGTATAACGCTGCTGGCTGCGCTGGCGGTTCCCGCCATGGCGGAGACAGCGCCGGAGGAGCCGCTCGAGAGCATGGACGAATCCATGACGGACGTGACGGTGCGCGTGAAGGAAACGCTCCGGATCGGCGATGAATACGAAGAATTTTCCGGCAGCTGGGACGACTGGCTGAATGGACGCTGGAACCTTTACTGGTCGGGCGCTGCCGCCAGTCTTTCCGTCACGGCGGATGCCGACGGCAAGGTGATGGACTACTGGTACTATTCCGATGCCGAATCCAGCGACCGCTTCTATGGCTTTGACCCCAAATTCCCGGAGCTGGACGAGACCGAGGCCGAGAAAACGGCACAGGACTGGCTGGACCGCCTTGTGGGCGAGGGGGAATCCGCTCGTATCGACACCCGCCGCACCGAGCTTGACGACGGCAGCTTCCGCTATGGCGGAACGATCGAGCTGAACGGCCTTGAAAGCCCCATCGGCTTTACGATGCGCCTGGCTTCGGACGGTACGCTGCGCTCGTACAGCCGCGACGACGCTTACGGCGGCTATATGGGCGCTCTGCCCTCGGCCCAGGCGAAAACGGACAAAACCGCCGCCGCCGAGGCACTGGCCGACACGGTAGCGCTGGAGCTTTACTGGGTGTCGGATGGCGAATCCGGCGCGGTTTTGCGCTATGTGCCGCACTTTGCGCGGCATATCGTGGCCGATGAAACGGGCGAGTGCGTGGATATGGACGCGCTGTACGACAGCTTTGACGGTGCGGGCTTTGGGCCGGACACCGTGATGGAAGCGGAGGCGGCGGCCATGGATGCCGGCGGGATGAACGGGCTTACGGAGATCGAGCTGGCCGCCGTGCAGGGCTATGCCGACGCGCTGGAGGCGGCGCTCGACGCCGCGGAAAGTCAGAAGCGCCGCGCG
>CAYROZ010000031.1:0-17034 GCA_964426125.1 uncultured Oscillospiraceae bacterium | reverse complement strand
CGTCTGCGCCGCGAGATCCCCGGCGCGCGCGTGCAGCCAGCAGCCGGTCACCACCGCTTTTTCAAACGCAAGCTGCCCCAGCATCGCCGCGAGCACGCCCGTGAGCACATCGCCGCTGCCGCCCGAGGCCATGCCGGGATTGCCCGCCTCGATGCGGTATACCCGCCCGTCCGGGAAGGCGATGAGCGTGCGGTGGCCCTTGAGCACCAGCGTGCAGCGGTGCGCCGTGGCATACGCGCGCGCGTCGCCCAGTCTCTCGCCGCTGCGGCCCGGCCACAGGCGTGCAAATTCGCCCTCGTGCGGCGTGAGCACGACCTGCGCCGCCGTGGCGTCGAGCGCATCCGGCGCCTGCGCCACGGCCCAGAGCGCATCGGCATCGAGCACCAGCGGCCCCTTCCATTCGGAAAGCACCCGCCGCGTCACCGCCAGCACGCCCTCGCCGCGGCCAAGACCGGGGCCGAGAGCGAGAACATCCATATCCTGCGCCCTGGCCATAACGGCGTCCGCCGCCGACGCATCCAGCCGTCCCGCCGCATCCGCCGCGAGCGGAAAGGGCATGACCTCCACGCATTTCACCGCCGCGACCGGCCACAGCGGCTCCGGCACGCCAAGGCTCACAAGCCCCGCGCCGCCGCGCACCGCCGCCTCCGCACACAAACAGGGCGCGCCGCTGTAGCCCACGCTGCCGCCCACGAGCAGCAGCTTGCCGTAATCACCCTTGTGGCTCTCGGCGCGGCGCTTCGGCAGGCGAAACTGCCCCGTCACGGCGATGGCCGGTTCATTGCAGTTTACGTCTGTCCGGGGCGCATTATGCCCCGCTTCCGGCCTATTCTTTTCCACTTCGGACATAACGCGCCCCCCCTTTGGACAAATATTATAATATTCCGCTTCAAATTCGTCAAATTTATTGAAAAATCATTTTATCTATGTTATATATTATATTTGGCAAAAAACTTTCCTGTTTTACAAGGAGATATCATAATGAGAGAACAACTGGAAAAGCTGCGCGGCGAAGCGCTGGCAGCCATCCGCGAGGCCGACGGTCTCGACGCGCTGGAGAATCTGCGCGTAAAGTATCTGGGCAAGAAAGGCGAGCTGACCGCGCTTTTGAAGCAGATGGGCAAGCTGTCCGCTGAGGAGCGGCCCGTGATGGGCCAGCTGGCCAACAAGCTGCGCGAGGAGATCGCCCAGTCCATGGAATCGGAGCGCAAGCTGCTGGCGGAAAAGGCCATGGAGCTTAAGCTGCGCGCGGAGAAGCTGGACGTGACCGTGCCGGGAACACCCATTCTGCAGGGCCGTCAGCACCCGCTGAACATGGTTTTGGACGAGGCCAAGGAGATCTTCATCGGCATGGGCTTTTCCATCGCCGAGGGCCCGGAGGTCGAGTGGTCGGAGTATAACTTCACCAAGCTCAACACCCAGGAGGGCCACCCCGCCCGCGACCGGCAGGACACCTTCTATTTCGACGACGACGACACCGTCTGCCTGCGCACACAAACCAGCCCCGTGCAGGTGCACGTGATGGAATCGCAGAGTCTGCCCATCCGCATCATCTCCCCGGGCCGCGTGTACCGCAAGGACGAAGTGGACGCCACCCACAGCCCCATGTTCCACCAGCTCGAGGGTCTGGTCGTGGACGAGGGCATCACCTTCGGCGACCTCAAGGGCTGTTTGAACACGCTGGTCCAGCGTCTTTACGGCGAGGGCACCCACACCCGTTTCCGCCCGCACCACTTCCCCTTCACCGAGCCGAGCTGCGAGGTGGACGTGGAGTGCTTCGAGTGCCACGGCAAGGGCTGCCGCGTTTGCAAGGGCGAGGGCTGGATCGAGCTGCTCGGCGCGGGCATGGTGCACCCCAAGGTGCTGGCCGGCTGCGGCATCGACACCGACAAATACTCCGGCTTCGCCTTCGGCGTTGGCGTGGAGCGTATGTGCATGATGCGGCTGAACATCAGCGACATGAGACTGCTGTTTGAAAACGACGTTCGTTTTCTGGAACAGTTTTAAGGAGGCGGCCCGATGAAACTTTCAAGAGATTGGCTGAACGACTTCACCAAGGTGACCGTCAGCGACAAGGAATACATCGACAAAATGACCATGAGCGGCTCGAAGGTCGAAGGCTTTGAGCTCACCGGCGACGGCATCTCCAACGTTCTCGCCGGCCGCGTGACCTTCATGAAGCGCCACCCCGACTCCGACCACATGTGGGTCTGCAAGGTAGATGTCGGCCAAAGCCGCGATCTGACCATCGTGACGGGCGCGCAGAACGTGTCCGTGGGCGACATGGTCCCCACCGCCATCGACGGCGCCACCCTGCCCGGCGGCAAGGAGATCCACACCGGCACCCTGCGCGGCGTCACGAGCGAGGGTATGCTCTGCTCGCTGGGCGAGCTGGGTCTGGACGAGCACGACTACCCCTACGCCATCACGGACGGCATCTTCATCATGCAGGAGCCGTGCGAGGTGGGCGACGACATCCGCAAGGTGCTCGGTCTGGGCGACACCGTGGTGGAATTTGAGATCACAAACAACCGCGCCGACTGCCTTTCCATCATCGGCCTGGCCCGCGAAACGGCGGCCACCTTCAACACGGAGCTTCAGCTGCACACGCCCGAGGTCAAGGGCAGCGGCGACGACATCCGCAACTATCTCTCCGTGGAGATAAACGAGCCCACGCTCTGCCCGCGCTACACCGCGCGCATGGTGAAAAACATCCGCATCGAGCCCTCGCCCGCGTGGCTGCGCCGCCGTTTGCGCGCCGTTGGCATCCGCCCGATCAACAACATCGTAGACATCACCAACTACGTCATGCAGGAGTATGGCCAGCCCATGCACGCATTCGACTACAGCTGCGTTGGCGGCAGCAAGATCGTTGTCCGCCGCGCCGCGACCGGCGAGAGCATCACCACGCTCGACGGCGTGGATCGCCGTCTGACGGAAAATATGCTCGTCATTGCCGACAAGGAAAAGCCCATCGGCGTGGCCGGTGTGATGGGCGGCGGCAACTCCGAGATCGTGGACGACACGACCACCATCGTCTTTGAGTCCGCCAACTTCAACGGCACCTCCGTCCGCAAAACCTCCATCGCCCTCGGCATGCGCACCGACGCTTCCACCAAGTTTGAAAAGGGTCTCGACCCGGACGGCACCGTGGCCGCCGTGGAGCGCGCCTGCGAGCTGGTGGAGATGCTTGGCGCGGGCGAAGTGATCGACGGCATGATCGACGTGGTCGCCGCGCCGTCCGTGCCTGTGACCGTGCGGCTCGAGCCCGAGCGCGTCAACCGTCTGCTCGGCACCGACCTGCCGCGCGAATACATGGTAGAAGTGCTGGAGAAGCTCGGCTTCACCATCCGCGGCGATATGATCGTCGTTCCCTCCTGGCGCAGCGACATCGAGCACTACGCCGACATCGCCGAGGAGATCGCCCGCTTCTATGGCTACGACGTGATCGAACCGACCATGTTCTCCGGCAGCGCCGTGATCGGCGGCTTCACGCCCAAGCAGATCTTCGACCGCCAGCTCACGGCCCGCTGCCGTGCCCTCGGCTTTGACGAGATCCTCACCTACTCCTTCGGCTCGAAGAGCGCGTGGGACAAGGTCCGTCTGCCGGACGATTCCCCCCTGCGCGACGCCTTCGTCATCCAGAACCCGCTCGGCGAGGACAGCTCCGTCATGCGCACCACGCCGCTCGGCTCCATGCTCGACACCGTGGCCACCAACGTCAGCCGCCGCAATCTCGCGGCGCGTCTGTATGAGCTGGCGACCGTGTACCCCAAGAGCCACGAGGACGGAAAGCTTGCCGACGAGCACGCGCTGCTCGCGCTGAGTATGTACGGCTCGGGCTGCGACTTCTACACGCTCAAGGGCTGCGTTGATTCCCTGCTGGCCGGCCAGCGCGTGGAGGGCGCCCGCTATGAGACCGAAAGCGCCGACCCCAGCTTCCATCCCGGCCGCTGCGCCCGCATCACCGTTGACGGCACCGTCATCGGCACCATCGGCCAGATCCACCCGCTCGTGTGCGCAAACTACGGCATCAGCGCCGACGTGTATTACGCCGAACTTGACGTGCGCGCCATGCGCGCCACCCAGGCCCCGGAGCACAGCTATCAGCCGCTGCCCCGCTTCCCCGCGCTTGGCCGCGACATCGCCGTCGTCTGCCGCGACGAGATCACAGCCGGCGATCTGGAGGACACCATCCGCGCCGCCGGCGGTCAGTATCTGGAAAGCTGCCGTCTGTTCGACGTTTACAAGGGCGAGCACGTGGCCGAGGGCTACAAGTCCGTCGCGTTCAATCTCGTGCTGCGCGCGAAGGATCAGACCCTCACGGACGACCACGCCGATGAGACCGTTCGCGCCATTCTGGACGCGCTGGGCGCCAAGTGGGACGCCGTGATCCGCTGACGCAAAGGCTTGTAATAACACTGTAATAAAAATTTAATCTTTTCGTATCTTCCATCGCGCTGATTTTCTGTTATAATCAAGCATGGACTGATGGGTTACAAAGGAGGGGTTCACCATGGAAGAAACCACCCGCAGATTCAAAGTTCTCGACCACAGCGCCGAGATCCGGGAGATATTGTCGAGCGTTTATAATTCTCTGATCGTTAAGGGCTACAACCCGATCAATCAGATCGTGGGTTACATTCTTTCCGAAGACCCCACCTACATCACCAACTACAACAACGCCCGCACACTGATCTGCCGGCTTGACCGCGACGACATTCTTCAGGAACTCGTCACGAGCTATCTGCAAAACAAGTAAAAACCGCAGTCATAACGGGCGCTTCGGCGCCCGTTAAATTTCCTCTTGACAAATGCGAAAAATGCGGTATAATACTCCTTGCGTTTAGCGGGATTGTGTAAAGGTAGCACAGCGGACTCTGACTCCGTATGTGAGGGTTCGAATCCTTCTCCCGCTGCCAAAAAGACGATTGCTTCGGCAATCGTCTTTTTTTGCAAAACGCCGCGCAGTCTCGCCAGCAATCCAAGGCCCTTGATAGACCCGATAATGGGAATACCAAGGGCTTTTGTTTTTTCACCCGATCTCTTCGTCCACGGTCACGATGCTGTTGGCTGTGAAGTGGGTTTCCGACATGATCCGGATGTAGGCCATGGCGGTGAAATCGTAGTTTTGATTCCGGATGGAAAAGGCCGTTACGCAGCCGTCCGAATCGAGCTCGCACGAGCCGTAGCCCCACCCGGTGCGCAGGTTGTTATACGACTGCCAGCCCAAAAAGGCAAAGCTCGCGTCGTAAGCACACCAGCGCAGCGTGCCGGCATCGGATGAGTTGGGGTCGATCTTCACATTCCGCACGCGGATGCGCGCGCTGCCGGTCGCGGGGATGAAGCCGGAAACGGACCAGCCGTCATCGGCGTTATACAGATCGGCCACCGCGCCCGAGGACGACAGACGCTTGTCGTTCATGTAGCCGACGCTGTTATACACGCTGCCGTTCGTATCGATCGCCTGCGGCAGCCGGTTGGTATAGGTCGGCGCGGCGCTCGGGTCATAGCTGACGCTGCGGTCCTGGCCGATGCCGATGCGGGTGGTGTAGATCTTATGAGTGCTTTTGTTGATGGACACGATGTCCAGCGCCGTTTCCGTGGCGCTTTCGTATGTGCGCGTGCCTTCGTTGGCCGCGTCATAGCAGCCCGACACGCCGGTGATCGTCAAAATCGGACAGGGCAGGTCGCCCGTCACGATGCGGTCGCGGTGAACGTGGCCGGCAAACACGGCGCACAGCGTGCCCTTGCTTTCGGCAAAGCTCTGCTCCGGCAGGCTGACATCCGCCCATTCCCCTTCCCCGGCGGTGCTGTTGTGGCTGTAGCTCTGGGCCGCCATGGTCCCCTTGTTGCCATAGGCCGTCAGCATAGCCCGCAGCGCTGCGACGTCGCGGGGCTTATAATACCACGCGTTGGTACTTCCACCGGCGGCATCCTTGATGTTGTCCGTCGGCGGACAGTGCAGCGCCACCGCCACGGTGTAGCCCTCCGGAACGGCCCGCAGACACTCCGACAGCCACGAAAGCTGCTGCTGGCCGAAGCCGCCGTCGCTCATGGTGCTGCACACCACGTCCCCCTGCGCGTCCGTGCTGTATTCCGCCCACTGGCTGTTCAGACAGATCAGCCGGAATTTCTGGGGAATATTGTCCAGATAGTAATAGCTGCCGTCCGGGCCGAAAACGCGCCGCAGATCCGCCGCCACCGGACGGAACAGCTTTTGCCACAGCTCATTCGGCGGCACCGCCTTTGTGTAATACGTCGTGGTCGTGCCGCTGGTGCGGCTGCCGTATACCGCGTCGTGGTTGCCCTTCACCAGCGCCAGCGACGCCGTGGGAATGCCCGCCATGTCCACCCACGCCTTGTCGTAGCTGTCGAGCACCTGCGCCTTGGTCTGGCCGTACCACGCCGACAGCAGGTCGCCGCAGTTGACGCACAGCGGGCAGGACAGCTCCTGCATGGCCTTTCCGGCCAGACGGCCGATGTTGTGGGCCAGATCGGTAAAGCTTGTGCCATAGCCCGCGCTTTGCACATGCATATCCGCAAACCACACAAAGGTGACCACATCCGCGCCGCCCTGATCCTCAATGGCCTTCGCCCGGGCGATGGCCGCGTTCAGCTCCGTCTTCCAGTACGCGGGCACGGATATGTCCGCCGCGCCGTCTCCGGCGTTCAGGCGGGTCATGATCTGGTTGTACACATTGGCCGGAGGGTCCGCCGGAACCCCGCCGCCGCTTAAAATGGACCTTCGGCACGGCACATAGGCCGGCGTTGTCGTGTGCAGCTCGCCCGCATAAACACCCACCTCAAAGCCGCCGGCCTCGCCGATCACGGGCACCTTGCACTGCGCGCCGGTGAAGATCACATCCGTGTATGCATTCCCAACCTGAAAGCGTGCCGTTTTTGTTTTGTAGTCGTCCCACTCCTCGTCAAACGAAAAGTCGATGACGAAATCACTGTTGCCGCATATGTACTCCACACGGCCTGTTTTTCTGGCGATCTTGTTTTTTACACTCACTCGTATACTCGGCATCCTTGCTCCCCCTTACCGCATCAAATTCTTCCGCGCGCGCCGCCGCCGGGCCGCACGCCTTGCCGTCTTCCGGCATTCTGTATCCTCCCTTCCTTCCACATTTCCTCTTTCGTGAATTTAATTCACGCTCCTATCCTAGCACTGTCGTGAATAATTGTCAACATCAGCCGCGGTTTTCACCTCTTTTTGTTGACATATATTCACGACCGTGCTATTCTTTCGGCAAAGGAGCTGGTATCGTCATGCAAATACACGAGCGCATAAAGGCCCTGCGGGAGCAGCGGGGTCTGTCGCAGGAGGCACTTGCCCTTCAGGTAGGCTACCGCGACCGTTCCTCGATCGCCAAGGTCGAGGCGGGAAAGGTGGATCTGTCGCAGTCGAAGATCGCGGCCTTCGCCGCCGCCCTTGATGTTACACCGGCTGAGCTTCTCGGCTGGGACGAGGCGCAGGCAAAGCTGCAAAGCGCGGGCATGACCCTGGCCGACACGGCGCAGGAGATGGGTCTGCCCCTCGAGGCGCTTAAATCCGCCCTGCACAGCAAGACCCATGCGGATGCCGCGGAGAAGATCATCGCCGTTGCAAAAGCGCTGGCCGACACCGAAACGGCCGCCGACACCGCCGTTACGCCCCGGGAGATGGCGCTGATTTTGCTGTACCGCGCCGCCTCTGCCAAGGACCGCACCGTGGTAGACACCGTGCTCGGGCTGGAGAAGCCCAACTGAATCCGCCCAAAGCGCGCCAAAGCCGAAGCTATGAAAGCTTCGGCTTGGTTTTTTTGTCCGGACCGGCGCTTTGGCCTCACGCGGCCGTGATCTCGTCCGTGCGATAGATGAATTTCACTGTGCCGTCCGTGCCGGGGACCGGGCTGTCATAGCGGCGTGACACGTCGATGGTGGCCCGCAGGCGCTCCACGATGCCGTCCAGATCGTCCTCGACCAGCTGCACCAGTTTTTCCACCACCTGCTCGTTAAATTCCGCAAGCCCGTCGGAAAGCTCCTGCGCGCCGTCCTTCAGCTGCGCAACACCATCCGTGAGCGCGGGCATGGAATCCTGCATCTGGGCCGTGCCCGTGGAAAGCTCGGAGGCCCCGGCGGAAAGCGCCGCCGCGCCGTCCGCGAGCTCGCCCGCGCCCGAAACGAGCGCCGCGGCCCCGGAGGCCGTCTGATCGACCCCGGCGGTATAGGACGAAAGGCCGAGATAAAAGGCGTTATAGCTGTCCAGCGAGGTTTTCAGCGCGATGACGCTCTGCGCGCCCTCGGAGGCGGCGGCAAGCTGACCTTGCACCGTCTCGGAGGCCATGTTGTCCGCGATGGCCTGCTGCACCTGCGCCTCGGTGTTTTGGCGGATGGTGCTCTGGATATCCTCGGAGGCCATCTGCGCTTCGACATTCTGGGCGATGGTGGACTGGATGTCCGCCGTTTGCATCTGCGCCTCCACAGCCGAGGCGATCTGTCCCTGCACCGCCTCGGACGCCATCTGGCTTTCCACAGCGGCATCGATGGCGGTCTGTGTATCTTCGTCGATCAGCCCGGCCTCCACCGCCGCGTCATAGTCCGCTCGGCTCATGCCAAGACCGCTTTCCGCCAGCACCGCTTCGACCACCTGCGCACGCACCGTCTCGGTGACCGCCGCGCTCACCTGCTCGCGCACGGCGGCTTCCACCCCGGACTGCACCTGCGCGCGCACCGCCTCGGTGACGGCGGAGGCAATGGTCTCGCGCTGGGCCTCCACGGCGGCTGTCACCCGCGACAGCGCCTGCTCGTAAACCGCGGAGCTGTCCAGCGAGGCGATCACCCCCGCGAGCACCTCGGCATAGTTTCCAGCCGTGAGTGTGGGCACGGACAGCCCCGCCGCGGCCAGCTGGGTGTTGGCCGCCGAAAGCAGGGTGTTGAAAACCTGCGCCGCGCCGCTGGTGAGACTTGCGCTGTTGGCCGAAAGCGTGGCCAAGCCGTAGGAGAGCTCTTCCGCACCCGCCTTGAGCGCCGCCGCACCGCTGCTCAAGCTGGCCGCGCCGGTTTTCAGCTGCGAAGCGCCGCTTGCGATCTGGTCCACGCCGGACACAAGCTCGCCGGTTTTGTCCTCCAGTGTGACCAACCCCTCATGCAGCGCGTCCGCGCCGTCCATGAGCTGCGCCATGGCATCCGTCAGCTCCCCGAGCGAGGCCGAGGCATCGTCCGCCGCGTCGAGCTTGGTTTCATCCAGTTCGCTGAACGGCTCGTTCGTGGCGATGGTGACCGTCATGCCAAGCGCAAAATCCACTGCATCGGCCGTGATCTCCACATACTCGGGGATATCGATCGTATCCTCGCTCAGGGCGAGATCGCCGCGCAGGCCGGGCAGCGCCAGCCCCACCACGATGGTATGGTCGCCGTCATCGACCACGCGGCCGTTTGTCACCGAGACATTGGAAAACGTATCGTTATCGAGCAGCATACCGGTGAGCACCGCGAAGGGGACACAGATCTTCTCGCGCTCTCCGCCGATCTCAACCGTCTCATACGCGCGGTTTTCGTAGTCAAAGCGGATCGTCACGCGGCCGCTTTGGCCCGCCAGGGCCTGCGCTGTGACGCTTTTGCCATCGAGCGTGTAGCTCACCGTCAGGGCGATGGGCAGTTCCTGCTCGCTCGCCGTGTCCGTTTCGAGACCCTCGGCGCCGCTTACGATGATCTTCTGCGTGCCGCCCTCGGCGTCCGTGAGCACATACACGCTCTCGCCCCCGGCGGAATGGGTCTTCACGTCCGCGGCGCTCTCCGCCGCCCTCTCCCGGCGCACGGAGGCCATGCCGCCGCTGCATAGGCAAACGGCAATGCACAGCACCAGCGCCAGCGCTTTCTGGAATTTATTCATGAGCGGATACCTCCTTGTTTTTTCGGTAGATCGTGCGCATATCCAGCGTGGTGGCACAGATCACGCGGTCAAGCAGCATAAACATGGCCGGCAGTACAAAAACCACCAGCAGGATGCTGATCAGCGCCCCGCGCGCCATCAGCATACACATCGAGCTTACGATCTCAATGTCCGAATACAGCGCCACGCCGAAGGTGGCGGCGAACATCCCCATGCCGGACACCAGAATGGACGGAATGGAGGTATAAAGCGCTGTCCACACCGCCCCGCGCTTGTCCTTGCCGCCGATGCGCTCGGCCTTATAGCGCGTGGTCATCAAAATGGCGTAGTCCACCGTGGCCCCCAGTTCGATGGTGCTGATGCATATGGGCGTGATGAACGCCATGCTCTGGCCCAGATAATGCGGCAGACCAAGGTTTATGAAAATGCCGAGTTCGATCACGGCGATGAGGATCACCGGCAGTGTGAGACTCTTTTCCACCAGCAGAATGATGATGAATATCAGCACCACAGAAACCGCCGTGACCACGGCGAAATCGTGGTCAGTGGTCTCGATCATGTCCTTCAGACACGGCGCTTCGCCGATGATCATGCCGCTGGGGTCATAGCGTTTGAGGATAGCACCAAGCGCGTCGAGCTGGTCGTTCACCTTGTCGCTGGCCGGGGCATACTGCGCGTTTATGAGCAGCAGCTCCCAGCGCTCGCTTTCCAGAACCGACCGCACGCTGTCCGGCAAAAGCTCCTGCGGGATGCGCGAGCCGACCACGCTTTCCAGACCAAGAACGTATTTCACGCCGTCCACCTGCTCCATTTCGTCGATCATGCTCTTCACATCGCCGGGCGCAAGCGCGGAATCGATCAGCACCATGTGCGTCGAGGCGATGCTGTAATCCTCGCGCAGCTTTTCATTGGCAATGACATAGTTCATCTCCCCCGGCAGACACTGGCCCATGTCATAATAAACCTCGTCGTTTGCCTTGTCGTAGCCGCAATACGACGGGGCGATGAGCAGCGCAAACACCACCAGAAACACCGGGAACACCCTCACGATGCCGCGGGCAAAGCCGCGCATATCCGGAATGATGGAGCGGTGTTTGGTCCTTTGCAGGGGCTTATCGAGCACCAGTATCATCGCCGGCAGCACCGTGACGCAGCCGAGCACGCCAAGCAAAACGCCCTTGGCCATCACAAGACCCAGATCGCGCCCGAGCGTGAAGCTCATGAAGCACAGCGCGATGAAGCCGGAAACCGTGGTGATGGAGCTTCCGATCACGCTGGTGAGCGTTTCATCGATGGCGGCCGCCATGGCCTCGTGCTTGTCCGAACACTTCTCGCGCTGCTCGTTGTAGCTGTGCCACAGGAAGATGGAATAGTCCATCGTGACGGCAAGCTGCAAAACGGCGGAGAGCGCCTTGGTGATATACGATATCTCGCCGAAGAAATAATTCGTGCCCATATTCAGCAAAATCATGGCCCCGATGGACGCGAGAAACACAAACGGGATCAGCCATCCGTCCAGAAGCAGCAGCATCGCCGCGCAGGCCAGCGCCACCGCCAGCGCCACATAGATCGGCTCCTCCTGCTCGCACAGATCCTTCAGATCGACCACCAGCGCCGTCATGCCGGACACGAAGCACTGCTCGCCGCACACGCGCCGTATCTGCCCGACCGCCTCCATGGTGACGTCCTCGGAGGTGCCGGAGTCAAAAAACACGGCCATCATGGTGGAGTGGTCGGTGTTGAATTCCCGGTAGAGCTTATCCGGCAAAAGCTCCATCGGCACGGACAGATCGGCCAGCGAGTCGTACCACAAAACCGTGTCCACATGGTCGATACGCTCCACCTCGCTCTTCAGCGCGGCCACATCCGCCTCGGCCATATCCTCGAAGATCAGAAACGTGAACGCGCCCTTGTGGAAATCGGCCAGCAGCTCGTTTTGTCCGATGACCGTTTCCATGTCCTCCGGCAGATACGTCAGCATATCGTAGTTGACCCGCGTGCCGGCCATACCAATGACCGACGGGATCATCAAAAGCAGCGTCACGACCAAAATCGGCACGCGGTATCGAACCACGGCCCTTGAAAAATGCATAATACCCCGCCTCCCTGTGTTTTGGGCTTTTCTTCACCATAGCGCCCGGAGGCCCCGGTGGGTACGGTTAACTGGGCCGCTTTGCGCGAATTTTGGGCAATCGGCTGCAAAATGTCCAAAAAAAGAGCGCCCCGAGAAAACGCGGGACGCTTGGAGAGTATGGATAAAGTGATAAAATCCTTGCTCGCGCAAGTGGGATTTATCCCGTCCGAAAGGACGGATTTAACGGAAAAAACGACTGCAAACGCAGTCGTTTTTTTCTGGTGACCTGGCGGGGATTCGAACCCCGGGCCCACTGCTTAAAAGGCAGTTGCTCTGCCGGCTGAGCTACCAAGTCATATATTGAAAATATATGGCAGGGACGGCGGGATTCGAACCCACTATATCGGAGTCAAAGTCCGGTGTGTTACCGTTACACTACATCCCTGTGTGGTGCCGCCGTCACGGTATATATAAAAAATGGGGTGGGAGATGGGACTCGAACCCACGACCCCTGGAACCACAATCCAGTGCTCTAACCAACTGAGCTACACCCACCATATTTTTATTTTTTTGGTACGCCAGAAGGGACTCGAACCCCCGGCCCACAGCTTAGAAGGCTGTTGCTCTATCCACCTGAGCTACTGGCGCATATATCCGGGGAAAGAAGCCTTGGCGTCGAACGCCGGCCGATCCGATGCCGCCCGTGCCCGTGAAGGTGGAGCGGGCGATGGGAATCGAACCCACGTCCCCAGCTTGGAAGGCTGGTGCACTAGCCGTTGTGCTACGCCCGCAAGCTTGAAGATGATAACATTTTCAAGCCGGTTTGTCAAGACATCTTCACGAATTTTTTTCTGGAATTTTCTCCTCGGGCAGCTCCTCGCTGTCCTCCTTTTTCAAAACGTGGATCACATCGCCGTCGTTGAGGCTTTTCACGATGGCGCAGGTGATGGGCAGACCGAACAGGCCGATGCCGCCGAACAGCTTCGTGCCCACAAACATGCTCATCAGTGTGACCAGCGGATGCAGACCCACGCTGCGGCCCACGATACGCGGCTCGATGATCTGGCGCACGATGATCACGATGATCCACAGCGCCAAAAGCCCGATGCCCTTGGCATACGCGCCGCTGATGAGCGTGATGATGGCCCAGGGAGCCAAAATCATGCCCGCGCCCACGATGGGGAAGATGTCGAAGATGGCGATGGCCGCCGCGATCAGACCGGCGTTATTCTGCCGGATGATGAGAAGGCCGATCAAAATTTCCGTAAATGTGATGGCCATCACGATCAGATAGCCCTTGCCGAAGCGGAACACCACGTTTTTCAGGCTCTCCATCGTTTCCGTGATGATACGCTTGGTCTTGACCGGGATCTGCCGCAGCACAAAGGCCGTGATGCCGGGGAAATCCATGGTCATGAACACCGTGGCGATCAAGCAGATCAGCAGCGACAAAAGCAGCGACGGAAGCTTTGTGACCCAGCCGGACACGACCGTGACCGCCTTGACGGAAAACTGCGCCACCGCCGAGGAGATGGACGAGATCACATTGCCGAGCGAATCGTCCACCATGGTGTACATCTCGGGACTGACGCGCAGCAGAAGGTCCTCAATGGCGGTCAGCGCGCGTTTGAGCCCCGGCTCGATGGTGTCGGTATACAGGCTTGGGATGGCGCCCACCATATCCGACGCCGTGGATACGATGCGGAAGATAATGGCCGTGAGAATACCGCCGGCCACAAGGAAAAACAGCACCAGACAGATCGCCGCGGAGATGTTATAGCGCATCCGCCATTTCTCCGTCATCACGCGGATGAGCGGCCGCAGAAGCCACGCGAAGAGAAACGCGAGGAAGAACGGCCAGATCAGCCCGATGAGATATTTGAACACCAGAAAAACGATGGCTGCGATCAAAGTCCAATATATGATATTGGTGATAACACGTTTTCGCTTATTTGTTTCTGCCAAAAATCAACACCCCTTTCTGTGGGTTTCGGTGGAAAGGTCATGGCTTGCCTGCTATAAGAATACCATTGTCGTGGATAGCTGTCAAACAAATAATTTTCCTTGCGTTTGGCCGTATTCGTAACATATAATTGCCTTGAGAAAAGGAGGCAGCAGCATGGACAAACGAGCATTTTCCAAGGTTCTCGTCGCCAACCGCGGCGAAATCGCCATCCGCATTTTCCGCGCGTGCAACGATCTCGGTCTGCACACCGTCGCCATCTATTCCAAGGAAGACACCATGAGCCTGTTCCGCACCCGTGCGGACGAGGCTTATCTCATCGGCGAAAACGACACGCCTCTCGGCGCGTATCTGGACATCCCCGCCATCATCGACCTGGCCAAGCGCCGCGGTGTGGACGCCATCCATCCCGGCTACGGCTTTTTGTCGGAAAACGCCGAGTTCGCCCGCGCCTGCGAGGCCGCCGGCATCAAGTTCATCGGCCCGCCGTCCGACATTCTGGACCGCATGGGTGACAAGCTTTCGGCCAAGCAGATGGCCATTGCCTGCGGCGTTCCCATCATCCCCGGCTCCACGGAGCCCCTGAAGGACGGACAGGAAGCACTTGAAAAAGCCAAGGAATACGGCTTTCCCATCATTCTCAAGGCCGCGGCCGGCGGCGGCGGACGCGGTATGCGCCGCTGCGACTCGGAGGAGGAGGTCATCCCCGCGTTTGAGCTGGTTCGCTCCGAGGCGGAAAAGGCCTTCGGCAGCGGCGACATCTTCATCGAAAAATTCCTCGTTGAGCCCAAGCACATCGAAGTGCAGGTGCTCGCGGACGAATACGGCAACTGCTACCACCTCGGCGAGCGCGACTGCTCTTTGCAGCGCCGCTACCAGAAGGTCGTGGAGTTTGCCCCGGCGTGGTCGGTTCCCGAGGAGCTGCGCGAAAAGATCCGCGCGGACGCCGTGAAGATCGCCAAATACGTCAAATACGTCAATGCCGGCACGCTGGAATTCCTCGTGGACAAGAGCGGCCGCTACTACTTCATCGAAATGAACCCCCGCATCCAGGTCGAGCACACCGTCACCGAATGGGTCACGGGCGTTGATCTGGTGCGCGCGCAGATCCTCGTGGCGGAGGGTTATCCCCTGTCCTGCCCGGACATCGGCCTTTCGCGCCAGGAGGACGTGCACGTAAACGGCTATTCCATCCAGTGCCGCGTGACCACGGAGGACCCGAAAAACAACTTCGCGCCCGACACCGGCCGCATCACGTCCTACCGCTCCGGCGGCGGCTTCGGCGTGCGTCTCGACGGCGGCAACGCCGCCACCGGCACCACCATCAGCCCGTATTACGACAGTCTGATGGTCAAGGTGACCTGCTGGGACAACACCTTCGCCGGCGTGTGCCGCAAGGCCGCCCGCGCCATCAACGAGATCCACATCCGCGGCGTCAAGACCAACATCCCGTTCCTTACGAACATTCTCGCCGATGAGACCTTCCGCTCCGGCGGCTGCCACACCAAGTTCATCGACGAAACGCCCTCGCTGTTTGAATTTGACGCCACCGGCGGCGACCGCGCCACCCGCGTTTTGAAGTACATCGCAAACATCCAGGTCGCAAACCCCGACGCCGAGCGCAAGCAGTACGACGCGCCGCGCTTCCCCGTGGCCCACGGCGAGCCGAAGCCGGGACTGAAGCAGCTGCTCGACACCAAGGGCCCCGAAGCCGTGCGCGACTGGGTGCTGGGCCAGAAGAAGCTTCTCATCACCGACACCACCATGCGCGACGCGCACCAAAGCCTGCTTTCCACCCGTATGCGTACGCGCGACATGGTCAAGGGTGCGGACGGAACGGCGGAAATTCTGGCCGACTGCTTCTCGCTGGAAATGTGGGGCGGCGCGACCTTCGATACCGCCTACCGCTTCCTGCACGAAAGCCCGTGGGAGCGGCTTGAGATGCTGCGCGAGAAGATTCCCAACGTCCCCTTCCAGATGCTGCTGCGCGGCTCGAATCTGGTGGGCTACGCCTCGTATCCGGACAACCTGGTGCGGCGCTTCGTGGCGGAATCGGCACGCGAGGGCATCGACGTGTTCCGCGTGTTCGACAGTCTCAACTGGCTGCCGAGTATGCAGACGGCCATGGACGAGGTCCTCAACCAGAATAAGCTGCTCGAGGCCACCATGTGCTATACCGGCGACATCCTCGACCCGACGAGGGAGAAATATTCCCTGGACTACTACGTCAAGTTCGCCAAGGAGCTGGAGAAATTCGGCGCGCATACGCTTTGCATCAAGGATATGTCCGGCCTTCTCAAGCCCTATGCGGCCAAGCGCCTGATCGAAGTTCTCAAGCAGGAGATCGGCATCCCCATCCACCTGCACACCCACAACACCACCGGCAACCAGATCGCCACGCTGCTCATGGCGGCCGAGGCCGGCGTGGATATTGTCGATACCGCCATCCAGCCGCTTTCGAGTCTGACCAGCCAGCCGTCCATGAACGCGCTGGTGGAGGTCCTGCAGGGCCAGGAGCGCGACACCGGCTTCGACACCGTGCGTCTGCAGGAGCTGGCCGACTACTGGGCCGATGTGCGCCTGCGCTACGCCAGCTTCGATAAGGGCCTCACCGGCCCCGTCACGGACATCTACCGCTACGAGATCCCCGGCGGCCAGTACACGAACCTCCAGCCGCAGGTGGAGTCGCTGGGCCTCGGCCACCGCTTCACCGAGGTCAAGGAGATGTACAAAAAGGTCAACGATATGCTCGGCGACATCATCAAGGTCACGCCCTCGAGCAAAATGGTCGGCGACCTCGCCATCTTCATGGTGCAAAACGACCTCACGCCCGAGAACATCCGCGAAAAGGGCGCGGCCCTCGCCTATCCGGACAGCGTTGTCAGCTTCTGCAAGGGCATGATGGGCCAGCCCGTCGGCGGCATCCCCACCTGGCTGCAGGACATCGTTCTCAAGGGCGAAAAGCCCATCGACTGCCGCCCCGGCGAGCTGCTGGAGCCGGTGGACTGGGCCGAGATCAAAAAGCAGGTCATGGAGTTTTACCCCGAGATCGACGACGAGAAGAACAAGCGTCCCGGCGGCGCCGAGGAGGACGAAAACTGGACCGTGCTGCTGTCG
>CAYROZ010000030.1:0-17040 GCA_964426125.1 uncultured Oscillospiraceae bacterium | reverse complement strand
ATATACTGAGAAATAGAAAGAACGCCCCCGACCAAATCGGTCGGGGGCGTTTTGATTTGTGCGTGTTGTTTACTTGTCGGCGATCTCGATACGGTCGTTGTAGTTGCCCCAGAAATAGTCGGCGATGAACGAGCCGTAGTTTGCGCGGGACACATACACCTTGCAGCGGGAGGGGACGTTGTCAAACAGGTCCTTGCCGGGGATGAGAACGTTCTGGCCCTCGGAATCGATGTAGATGCCGGACAGGGCAGGAGCGCCGTCAAATGCGCCGAGCGTGATGCGCGTGATGTTCGACTGGATGCGGATCGTGGTCAGCTTGCCGCAGCCGTTAAACGCGTCTTCGCCAAGCTCCGTGACGGTCACGCCGTCGATCTCCCAGGGGACCTCCAGCTCCTTGAGCGCCTTGCCGGCGTCGGTCACGCCGATGATGCGCAGACTGGTTTCATTGATCGCTTCCGTTAGGAAATACTGCGCGTCGGTGCTGGTGCCCTTGGGCGCGGGAGTGGCCTCCACGGTCTCGGTGGTCTCCTCGGTCTCGTCCGTTTCGTCCGTGTCGGTCTCCGCCACGGCGCCGCCCTGCGGCGGCTCATCGCTCGGATCGTGCGACGGCTCCAGCAAGGTGCCGTCCGGACGGGTGAGCGGCGCGTCGAGACGCATATTGACCTTGCCGCCGCTGCCGATCATGTTCACGATATCCTGCGTGAGATTGGCGGTGTGCACGGACATACCGCGGGTGTTGACATGGTAGTTCGTGTCGTAGAAGTAGCCGGGCCAGAGGATGTAGTCGTCCAGATTGGAGATGACCTCGCAGTCCAGATGCTCGCGCAGGTAGGTGGCGTAAACCAGACGCTCCTCGTAATCCTGCTGCACAGCGAGTATGTTCATCGGCGGGTAGGACCAATAAACGGTCGCGCCCTGCTTTTCGCAGTAGGCCACGTATTCGTTGACGTAGTCGATAAACTCGTCGTCGATGATGGAGGGATCGAGGTTGATGAGCACTTCATCGTCAAACCACTCGTCCATGTCCACGTCGTTGCGGCGGAACACCATGTCGCCGCGCTCGTTGAAGGAGCTGTGGCTGTAAACGTCGTTCGGCTGGGCCTTGCCGTAGTGGTAGAAGTTCAGCTTTTTCTGCGCATAGGTCCAGAAGGAGCTGATCATCTGGCCGATCTTATCGCCGCGCAGCTTAAACAGCATGGTGAAGTCGGAGTCGCAGCACTGCCAGAAGCCCTCGCCATTGAAGGTCATGGACATGGTCTGATGGTCGGGCTCGGCGGCGATGACAACGATGTCGCCTTCGTTGATATGACCGCGGGTCAGATCGAGCATGATGGTCGTGCCAAGCGGGCCATACAGACCGAAGTTGACGACCGGGCGGCCAAGGTAGTTTTCCATCATTTCGGTGTTCACGCCAAAGGCCACGCTGCTGCCGCCGATGATGATGATCTTCTCGCCGTCCACAGTGCGCAGACGCTCGTATTTGTCGGCCATGGCGCCGAAATAGACCTTGTCGAAGCGTTCGGGCATGATGAGCACCGTGCCGATGATCACACCCAACCCAAGCACAAAGGCCAGCGCGAGGGCAACGATGATGCGTATTGTCTTTTTCATTCGGCTGCCCCCTTAAAACTGGAAGTAGATGAACGCCGCCGCGCCGTCGCCGGCAAGCAGCATGATCCATGCACACGCGATGGCCATCACCAGCAGCGCGCACAGCTCGCCCTTGGCAAGCAGACCGCCGTTCGGCTGGCGGGCCGGCCAGTCCTGAATGAACAGCCGGTCGAGCAGACTCATCATGAGCAGGGAGACCAAAACGGTGATCACGTTCATCCAGGTCATGCCAAGCTCGGCCAGAATGTCGCCGAAATGCCAGTTGGTGAACAGATTGCCAAGCAGAATGCCCAGATCCGAAACGGAGTTTGCGCGGAAGAAGATGAGCGCGAAGTTGCAAAGCAGGAATGTCACGGCCATCTGCCAGAAGGCAAAGCCCTTGGAGTTCATGTCCACGCCGCGATTCGTCCAGAATTTCCGGCGGCTTTTGTCCGTGAGACGCTCGATGACCTGATACACGCCGTGGATGGTGCCCCACAGCACAAAGGTCCACGCTGCGCCGTGCCACAGGCCGGACAGCAAAAACGTGATGAACAGCGCCAGACACTGCGGGATCATGGCGGCAAAGGCGCGGTGGCCGGTGCGCTTGCCCCATTCGCGCGTTTTGCGGCTGAGCTTTTTGTTCGTGGCGATGGGGTAGAAGACATAGTCGCGGAACCAGCTGGTCAGACTGATGTGCCAGCGCTCCCAGAACTCATGGATGCTGCGCGACAAAAACGGCAGACGGAAGTTCTGCATGAGGCGGATGCCCATGATGCGGCCGCAGCCCACGGCGATGTCCGTGTAGCCGGAGAAGTCGCAGTAGACCTGGAAGGTGAACATGAACGTGGCCAGAATGATGGCCGGGGCGGAGGAGGCGGGATTGTCGTTGTAGACCGCGTTTACAAAGGTGGCCAGACCGTCCGCCACGACGACCTTTTTGAAAAAGCCGCACAGCATACGCTTTACGCCAACGTAAAAATCGTCCTTGTTGAATTTGTGGTCCGCGTGCAGCTGCGGCAGCAGATTCTCCGGCCGCTCGATGGGGCCGGCCACGAGCTGCGGGAAGAAGGACACAAACAGCGCGTAGTAGCCGAAATGGCGCTCGGCCTGAATGTTTGAGTGGTACACGTCGATGACGTAAGAGAGCGTCTGGAAGGTATAGAAGCTGATGCCGACCGGCAGTATCAGATCGAGCACCAGATCGTCCACATCCAGTGTGAAGGCCCGCAAAAGCCCCGTGACGGAGGTGGAAAGGAAGTTGAAATACTTAAAGAAGAACAAAACGCCAAGACTTGCGATCAGCGTTATGAGCATATAGGTTTTGCGCTTGGCTTTGTCCTGCGTGTCCTCGATGCGAAGACCCGCCCAATAGGAGATCATGGTCGTGAACAAGATCAGGAATACCAGTGCCGGGTTCCAGCTCATGTAGAAGTAATAGCTGGCGGCCAGCAGCCATATCCAGCGCCAGCGCTGCGGCAGCAGGAAATACAAAACCGTGACGACCGGGAAGTAGATCAGAAACGAAAGCGAGTTAAAATTCATTTCTTTTCACCTCCCAGCTGAAGCAAAAGGCCAATGGCGCCGGAAACAAGATAAAACAGCAGCACATACTGCTCGCCGAGCATGGTGAAATACAGCATCGGCAGTGCGGCGGCCAGCCACAGAAGCATCAGCACGGCGCACACATTGGCCCACGGACGCGGCAAAAAGGTTGCGCCCGACATAAGCGCCGCCGAAACGGCGCACAGGATCAGAAAGGTCAAAACAGGAGACATTGCACCCTCCGAAATGGTTTATTTTTATTCAGCCTGCGAAGCGAAGTACGCGTTGAGATCGGCAGCGATCTGCTCGGTGTAGCCCAGGCGCGAGTTGTACGACAGGTGGTAGTCGTCGTCGAAGAAGTTCTCCGGCGAATAGAAGTAGTCGTGCACGTCGGAGATGACGGGCAGATCGAGATTGTCCTCGATGTAGGCCTGGAAATCGTTGATCTCCTGCGAGTCGGGCTTATACTGCATGGCGTTGACGTTCAGCGGGGTCCAGCTCATCAGCGGGGTGCCGCCGAGCTCACGGATGGAGTCGTAGATGGAGTTGCAGTAGTCCACCATATAGTCGTAAAGGTAGTTGCCGCAGATAGTGATGGTGCGGCCGCCCCAGAAGTCGGAGTTCGAGCCGCGAACGTGTACGTTCAGCGTGCCCTGGTCGTTATAGTAGCCGTTGGGGGCCAGTGTGCACTGGTAATCCTCGTAGCTCATGGGATCCATGTCGCGCCGGGCGTCCAAAAATTCGTTGAAGCAGTCAAGCACGTCGTAGAAGTAGCGGCCGTCGACCCAGCTGAACACGTTGTAGCAGCCCTCGAACGAACGGAAGCTCTCCCACCGGCAGATGATGCCGCCAAGCTGCCAGGCGGAGTATTCCGGCAGCTGCAAAACGACGTCGCCCTCGTTGAGGTACTTCATGATCCACCAGCCCGTCATGGTCCATAGGTTCGCGCCGTTGGAGCCGAAGTTGATCACGGTCCAGTCGCCGTCCAGATAATCCTCCATGTGCTCGCAGTCGATCGCGTAGGTCGTGGACGAACCGCCCACGCAGATGATGCGCGGATTTTCCGCGTGGCGGGAGGAGTAGCACAGCACTTCGACCTTTTTGGTGTGGTTGTTGAACCAGGTGGTGAAGCGCGGCGGCGTGGCGGCGTTGAAGTAGTAGCCGCGCAGACTGTCGCAGCCTTCAAAGGCGGCATCGGATATGTAGCTGAGCGAGTCGAACACATAGATGCGCAGAAGGTTTTCACAGTTGGTGCACGAGCCGTCGCGCACATACTGCACGCCGTCGGGGATGACCAGCGTTTCCATGTCCGCGCCGGTCAGCGCGCCGCTGTCGATGCCGAGCACCGGCTCGCCCCGGTAGGTTTCCGGGATGCACAGCAGCTGCTCGTGGCCGTGGTAGCCGGTGATGAAATACCCCTCCAGCGTATCATCGCGCACGAAATCAAACAGGGACACGTCGGCCTGCTTGACCCAGATGCAGTAAAGGTCGATGATGCCGTTGGTTTCCACCAGCGCCTTGCCGCCGATGTTGAACGCTTCGCCGGTGGCGTCGGGCTTGGTGTTGTAGCTGATGAGCGTGTAGCCCTCGCGCGTGAAATAATCCATGCTGGCGAGCGTGTTGGGGTAAAGGTAGTATTCCAGCGAGAACTGCTGCTCGTACACATCCGCGCCCGTGTCGGTCACAACGCCGCCGTTGGTGTGGTAGCGCACAACGGCCAGATCGTCGCTTTTGAAGTTGGCGTAAAGCCAGGTGTCGGCGGAGATGTCGAAGGTGTAGTCAGCGTCGTGGCTGATGTCAATGCCGCCGTCGGCCAGATAACCGCCGACCGTCCAGCACATAAAGTCCCGATTGTCGCCGCCCACGGCGTGGGCCGTGATGGTCGTTCCGGCGGTATAGTAACCGTCCTTGCTCTCCGACCATGCGTTGCCCTGCGTGCCGTCGTAGATGATGTCGAAAACATATTCCTTGCTTTCGGCGGTATCCAGCGTGACGGTGCAGCCGCACTGCAGCGCCAGGACGAGCGCCAGCAGCAGAATGATCATTCGCTTCTTCACAGTGGCAAATACCTCTTTTCGCGGTTGTTTTCGGCAGTGAAACACCGAGCCTGTCCGAACTTAGACAGGCACACAATAGAATAATATATTTAGAATTTTTTTTCAACTATAATTTGAATAATGTTTAACAAATAAAATGTGTAAAACGACGAAACAGTCTATTTTTTAACAAAATGTGAATAGCGGCTTGACTTTGTCGGCGGATTACACCATAATACACCATGACGGTAAAAAACCGTTATGAGGAGTGAAAAAGTTACGAAAAACGTCATTGATTATCTGGATATCCGCGCAGCCGAGCTGCCGGATAAGGCCGCCGTGCGCGATGGGGAGGACGAGCTGAGCTTTGCGGCTTTGCGCTCGCAGGCCTACGCGGTGGCGCAGGGGCTGCTGGAAAAGGGCTGCGCGCACGAGCCGGTGGGTGTGTACGCCGGGCGGACAGTGGATGTGATCGCCGCCATGCTGGGCGTGGCCGCTGCGGGCTGCGCGTATGTGCCGCTCAACCCCACCGTTCCCGCGGACAAAAACCACAAGATCCTGTCGGACTGCGCGGCGCGCTTTGTCATCGGCATGGACGGCACGGAGTATGACGGCGCCGATCTCGGCTGCGAGTACATCCGCTACAGCCACAAAACGCTTCCCGGCTGCGACCGTCGCCCGGACGTCGCCATCGATCCGCGCGACACGCTGTACCTTATCTATACCTCCGGTTCCACCGGCGCGCCCAAGGGCATCCGCAAAAGCCACGGGGCACAGGTGGATTTCATTGAGGCGTATGTGAAGGAATTTGCCTTCACCGCCGACGAGATCATCGGCAACCAGTCGCCGTTTTCGGCGGATGCCTCGGCCAAGGACCTTTATCTCATGCTGGCCGCCGGGGCCACGATGGAGATCATCCCCACCAAGCTGTTTTCCTTCCCGGTGCAGCTGGTGGAATATTTAAACGAAAAGAAGATCAGCTTCATCTCGTGGGTGCCGTCGGCGCTGGCCATCGTGGCCCGCCTGCGCACGTTCCGCGATGTTGTGCCGCAGTATCTCAAGCGCGTGTACTTCGTGGGCGAGGTATTCCCGGCCAAGGATCTGGCCGGCTGGCGCGAGGCCGTGCCGGAGGCGGAGTATGTGAACCTTTACGGCTCCAGCGAGATCGCGGGCATCGCCTGCTACTACCGCATCCCCAAGGGCGAACCGGCGCCCGACCCGCTGCCCATCGGCCACCCGCTGCCGAACTGCCGTGTGTATCTGGGCCATGACGGCGTGATCGATAACGCCGGGCAGGGCGAGATCATGATCGTGTCCGATGCGCTGGCGGACGAATACATCGGCAACCCGGAAAAAACCGCCGAGGTTTTCTGCACCGCCGAGATCGACGGCGAGAGCCGCCGCGTGCTGCGCACGGGCGATCTGGCGCGCTACGATGAGGACGGCAAACTTGTCTATATGTCGCGCGACGACGGCATGATCAAATACAAGGGCTACCGCATTGAGCTTGGCGAGATCGAGGCCGCCGTGAGCGCGCTGGATTTTGTGGTGCGCTGCTGCTGCCTGTACGACGCGGTGCGCGAGCGCATCACGGTTTTCATGAGCTCGACCCGTTCGGAGCTGAAGCTGCGCGAGCTCAACGAGGCGCTCAGCGACACGCTGCCGGATTATATGCTGCCGAAGCGCCTGGTGCTGATGGATGAGCTGCCGCTCAACCCCAACGGCAAGATCGACCGCGCGCTTTTGAAATCAAAGCTGTGAGGAGCATTTATGGATAACGAAAAGCTGCTGGCGCTGGCTGCGCGCTACGGAACGCCGCTGTATGTGTTTGATGCGGACGAATTTGCGGCGCGGCTGCGCATGGTGAAAACGGCGCTGGGCGAGAAAATTCGCCTGTGCTATTCGATGAAGGCCAATCCCTTCCTGCTGGCGTGCCTGCCGGAGGAGCTGGGCGCGCTGGAGGTGTGCTCGCCGGGCGAGCTGACCGTGTGCGAAAACGCGGGCGTGGATCTCAGCCACATCATTTTCTCCGGTGTGAACAAAACGCTCGAGTGCGTTGCGCGCGCCGTGGAGGACAATGTGGAGGTCTTCACGGTGGAGAGCTATCTGCATCTGGACAACATCGAGGCCGCGGCGGCCGCCGCCGGAAAACAGGCGGATGTGCTCATGCGCCTTACGAGCGATAACCAGTTCGGCATGGACGAGGAGGAGCTCGTCAAGGCGGTATCGGAGCGCGAGCGCTGGCCGCACGTCAACATGGTCGGCCTGCATTATTTCTCCGGCACACTGAAAAAACGGCCCACGCTGGTCGGGCGCGAGCTTGCTCGCATGGAGGCGCTGGCCGAGCGCCTCGAGCGCGAGTGCGGCTTGAAGATCGAGCGCCTGGAATACGGCCCCGGTCTTTGGATCGACTATTTCGGCTCCGACCCCGATGCGGCGGAGCAGGCGCTTTTGGATGAGATCGCGCCGCTCCTGCGCGACGTGGCCGAGCGCTATGAGCTCACGGTGGAGATGGGCCGCTTTTATTCCGCAAGCTGCGGCTATTATCTCACGCGCGTGATGGACAAGAAAACCAACTGCGGCTTCCACTACGCCATTGTGGACGGCGGCTTGCACCAGATGAACTACGACGGCCAGATGAAGGGCACCGCTGTGCCGCCCATCGCCAATCTCTCCGCTCCGCAGGGCGAGGCGGAGACCTGGTGCCTGTGCGGAAGCCTGTGCACGCCGAACGACGTTCTGGTGCGCGCGGTGGAGATGGCGGAGCCCGCGCTGGGCGATGTGCTGGTCTTTGGCCGCACGGGCGCTTACTCCATCAACGAGGGCTTTGCCTTCCTTCTCAGCCGCGACCTGCCCGCCGTGGTCATCTATTCCGAGGCCGAGGGCGCAAAAATGGCGCGCGGCCACATCCGTCTCGATCCGTTCAATACGCCCAATATTACATAAAACTGGAGGAATATTCATGGACATTGCTTATTTTTCCAACCGCGAGCTGCGCGAGATGGGCTTTAAGCACATCGGAAAGCGCGTTTTGATCTGCAAGACCTGCAAGATCTACCACCCCGATCAGGTGTCGATCGGCGACGACGTCATCATCGACGACTTCACCGTTTTCAACGGCACCATCAACGTCGGAAACCACGTTCACATCAGCTCCAACTGCGAGCTGTACTCCGGCAAAAGCCACATCGACATCGCCGACTACTGCGGCGTTTCGTCCCATGTTTCGTTCTACGGCATCACGGACGATTACGTCGGCCCGTATATGTGCAACCCCACCATTCCGCCGCGTTTCCGCAGCCTGACGGAGGAGCCGGTCGTGCTCGATAAGCACGTTCTCATTGCCACGCACAGCGTGGTCCTGCCCGGTGTTCACATCGGCGAGGGCTGCTCCTTCGGCGCGATGAGCATGATCAACAAATCCACCGAGCCCTGGGGCGTGTACGTCGGCTCGCCCATCCGCCGCATCAAGGACCGCGACCGCGGTCTGCTGGATAAGTGCCGCGAGCTTGAGCAAAGCGAATCCGGCCGGCGCAAATGATCCCGTAATCCCAAGAATTTTTCATAAATATTCAAATACGGAGGACAAACCAACATGAGAGAACGTGTACTTGAGATCCTGCAGGACGTCGTGCCCGATGTCGATTTTGAAAACGAGGTCAATCTGATCTCGGACAGCATCGTGGACTCCTTCGCCGTGGTGGCCATGGTCAACGAGCTCAACGACGAGCTGGACATTGACATCCCCGCCCGCGAGATCCTGCCGGCCAACTTTGAGACCCTTGACGCCATCGTGGCGCTGGTGGAGAAGTATTCCTGAGCCGATCAAACCATAAAAATTGCCCTGCGAGCCGCTGAATGTCGGCCCGCAGGGCTTTTTTTCATCAATTGAGAAGCCAGATGGCGCGGTTGAGTGCGGCGGCGAACAGACACCACAGCACATACGGAAGCTGCATCCATCCGGCGGCAGAGCGGATGCGCCGAAACGCGGCCAGCATCCAGATCACGAGCGCTGTCATGCCAAGCAGCCACCAAAACGCAAGACCATAGGCCCGCAAGCCGAAAAACCACAGAGTCCAAAGAAAATTGGCCGCAAGCTGCGCACAAAAGGGGACCAGCGCATAGCGCCGCCGCCAGTCGCCCGAGCGCCACACCAGCGCCATGCCGAGCCCCATCAGAATATACAGCAGCGTCCACACGATGGGAAACAGCGCGCTCGGCGGCGTGAACGAGGGCTTGAGGGCCAGATCGTAGTACGGCATCCCCTTTTGCGTGATGATCGATGCCGCGCCGCCCACGGCCAGCGCCGCGCCGATGAACACGGCGTACGGTATCCATCGTTTTCCTTTCACAATTGCATCACCCATCGAATAGTATGCCGCGCCCGGCGCACAATATGCAAACAGCCCCATCCGGTCGGATGGAGCTGCCGCGCGGGGATAAGGGGAAGAATGGAGAGGATCAGGCAGTGTGGCTGCGGCCGGGTTTGGAGGCCAGACGCAGCGTGCGGCGCGACGGAGCGCCGAGCTCGCGGCCGAGCAGATGCATCATCAAAAGCGGCACCAGTGCGGAGATGGCGGCCATGATGAACGTGGCGGTCACATCGCCGCCGAGCAGGAGAGAAGCAACGGCGTTGAAGAACATACTGGATGCGCCCAGCGCCAGCAATATCACGCCGTAGATGCTGCCGCTGTGGCGCGGACCGAAGCAGTCGGCTGTGATGGCGGCGTTAACGGAGCTGGGGCCGCCGTAGGCAAAGGCCAGCAGGGCGACGGCCGCGAAGTACATATTGCCGGTCACAACGATCATGGCAATGGATGCGGCCACAGTGAGCAGGGCAAGCAGCGCGATGCTGCGCCGGCGGCCAAGCTTATCGGACAGAGCGGCCATGATAAGCCGTCCGGCGGAACTGGCAACGCCTGTCATGGAGATGGCCAGCGTGGCCATGGCGGGGGTGAGCCCGCGCTCGATGCCGAGATCATACAAAAGCGGCGTGGCCAGATTCCAGGCGCCGTTGATGAAAAACACGTTCAGGAAGATGTAATAAAACGATCTTTTGCGCACAGCCTGCGAAAGCGTGAGACTGGAAAGCGCGCTTTCGGTCTCGTCCTCCTGCTGGGGCGGCTTCTGGATGAGCAGCGAGCCGATCAGACCGAACACAAGGAATATCGCGGCCAGTGTGCCGAAGAAGGGGGCGAAGGACAGCGTGCCGTCTGCGGCGGTGAAAACGCCCATCAGCGCGCGGAATACCGGCGCGAAGATCACAGTGGACAAACCGAAGGAGGCCACGGCCAGTCCGGAGGCAAGACCCCGATGCGCCGGCATACATTTCTGAATGCAGCTGATGCACGCGGAATAGGCCATGCCGCTGCCGAAGCCGCCGAGACCGGCGTAGGTGATATACAAAAGCCAGGGGCAGCCGGCCGAAACGAAGGCTGTGCAGCCGATGCCGAGCGAGAACAGCAGAACGCCCCACAGACAGGTCACACGGGCGGCTTTTTTGTCATCGAGTATGCCGCCGACAAGACAGCCGAGCACGAAGGCCATCAGCATATACGAAGATACCATTGAGGCGGAGGCGGCATCCATGCCGAGCTTTGCGGCCACAGCGCCCTTGAGAACGCTCCAAAGATATATGATGCCCACGCAGACCTGGACGAGAAGTCCGCCGCAGGCGGAAAGAACAGCGTTTTTATTTTTGAACATGATCGAGAACTCCTTGCCGGTGTTGATTTCCCTGTAAACAGCAATATGGCGGCGTTCCGAACGGCGCCGCCTTACTGCTTTGTGTGCTTGCATTTTTCCTTGGGAGAAAAATTATCCCATGTGAGACAGTTGGATGTAATACAGAGCGATCAGTGCAACGATAGCGACTGTGATCGCCGTGTCGAGCAGTTTGGACCAACGCTCGCTTGCCTTGCTGCGCATCTGCCGGGACACCTCACTTTCTCTTGGGATGGTTTTATTGTAAGGGAGAGTGGGCGAAATGTTAAGCGCTATGATTGCATGGACCATCATGCAGAATTTGCATGGAACGCAGCCGGGGGCGCGCCTTGCGGATATCCATGTTTTGTGCTATGATACGAATGTAAGATCAAGGAGCAGAGGTGTCCACCCGATGAACTACATGCAGGAGCATGAGTGCTTTCTCACAGCGGCCGAATGCCTGAATTTCACGGCAGCGGCCGAAAAATTATATATGTCCCAGTCCTCGCTCAGCCGCAAGGTGGCGGCGCTGGAGGAATCGCTTGGCGTGAAGCTGTTCAACCGCGAAAACAACGTTCTCAGTCTCACGCCCGGCGGCGAGATCATCTACCAGTGGATGAAAAAGGACAAGCTCGTGCGCGAAATGGCGGTGCAGGCAGCGCTGGAGGCCAATGCCGAGCCTCGGCGGCAGCTTCGCATCGGAACGGTGAAAACGGAGTATCCCTCCGAGCGCATGGCGCGCGCCTTCTCCGCGTATTTTGATCTGCACCCGAATGTGGAGCTTACGCTGCAGGAGCACCATGCAAAAACGAACATCCGGCTGCTGCACGAGGGCGAGCTGGATATCGCCTTTTTGATGAACGTTCATGGCGACGCGCTCGATGGGCTGGAAACGGTGGAGAACAAACAGTATGAGCGCGTGGTGCTCGTGCCGTTTTCCCATCCGCTGGCCCACGCGGGCGAGGCATCGCTGCTGGATTTCAAAATCGACACCTTCATCAGTCTGCAAAAGGATGTTTCGCCTACTATGACGGCCAATCTGCACCGAGTCTGCGCGGAGTGCGGCTTCCAGCCGGAGATCGTGGAGGCGAAAACCTCACGCGAGATGCTGGAGCAGGTCGTGGTTGGCCATGGCGTGGCGCTGGTGCCGGAAAACCACCGCAGCGCGGCCGACCCGCTGTATCGCGCCGTGCGGCTGAAGGAAAAGCCGGTCGTCGGCTCGATCTGTGTGTGGAAGGCGGACAACCCCAATCCCTGCCTCACGGAATTTCTGACGATCTTCCGCCAGACCAAGAGCTTCCAGGGGGAAAAGGACGAATGATATAAGTTTTTTCCAACCGCCGATGCAGACTGCACCGGCGGTTCTTATGTTAAAATTTTTAATCTACAGGTCAAAGTGCGTTGACAGTGCGTTTTGCATGGTATAAAATCAATTTATTGTTTGTGTTTTGTCTAACACGACAAAAAATGAAAAGGAGAGAAGTTATGAAGCATCTGAAAAAAGCACTTGTTCTGCTGCTCGCCCTTTGCCTGGTATTCAGCCTTGGCACGGCGGCGCTTGCCGCATCCGGTGAGGCCGGCGGCGCATCCGGCGAAACCAGTGACGCATCCGGCGAGGCCGGCGGTTCCTCCGGCGGCAGCTCCGGTTCCGGCGGCGCGGACATTACCGGCCTGCTTTCGCTGAGTCAGTATGTGTTTGTGGCCAGCCAGGATGAGATCAACGACGGCACGGTCGAGGCCGACTGCTACGGCATCTATGCGGCCACGGAATCCGTTCCCGCCTACGAGACGACCGCCTTTGAAGGCGAGCTTGCGGTCTATGCCGATAAGGAACTGACCGAGCTGGCCAAGGGCGTGACGGCGGAGGTCAAGGACGGCCGTTTCACCATGTCCGGCGTGGATGAAAAGGCCAACACGGTCTACTACATCGCTGCGGCGGACGATGCTTACAACACGGTCATCTATGTTGTGTGCGACGAGTATGACGATGCTTCTGCCACGCTGATGCTCCCGGACGGCAGCGAGGTGGAGCTGACCACCTACGCGCCCAATATGCGCTTCGGCGATTACCGCGCTTACACCGATGACGACGCCATCGAGGGCAATCTCGGCGTTTACATCGGCGGCAACCGCACCGCCACCGCGCTGGAAGACTTCACCGACGTGGAGAACTTTGCCGGCCACGAGGATGCCGCTGCCTGGTTCATCTCCTCCGGCATCACCAACTCCGGCGACAGCCTGACCACCTTCGGCGATAAGTTCTATGTTTATGAATACGCCGTGAGCCTGTACCGCCTGTTCCAGATCGTGGTCGATCAGGTCACGTCCGTTGCCGGTTACACCGATCCCGGCGACTTCATCGGCGCGATGATGTCCAACGACCCGTATTCCGACGCTGTCTCCGCCACGCTGCAGGCGGCTGTCTGGAACGGCATCTACACCCAGTATTCCGATGTCAAGGACCTCGGCGAGGGCTTCTATCTGACGGAAAACATCCCCGGCGTTGAGTATCTCGGCACCGGCAAGCAGACCACGGTGGAATACGCCTATGTGGGTCTTTTCAACGCCTTTGTGAGCCCCTGGACCATGCTCAGCGAGCAGGGTGAGGCCACGGCGGAAGCTCTCGCGGCGAAGGCTGCGGAGCTCGAGGGCGAGGAGCGCGTTGCTCCGGAGGACTACTCCAATGAAACCAAGATCGCGGCGGTCTCCGCTGCCATCCTGGGCGAGGAGAAGGCTCCCGCGGCCGACACCGTCCTGACCAAGGCCGAGGCGGTCGAAATGCTCTATGCCGTGCGCAACGACGTTTGCGCCAAGGTCGCGCCCGACGCCTCCCGTGCCGAGCGCACCGGCTCGGAGTACGCCGACATGACCCGCTTCTTCTCCGGCGACTACACCGACTGCGTGACCGTCACGAAGGAGAATCTGGACGAGATCCAGGAAAAGATCGACACCATGGACCTCATCAGCGAGGAGGGCGCGGCCCTGCTCATCAACAACGCCGGTGAGCTCACCATCACCAACAACACCGTTTCCCTCAACGGCAACGCCGATGTGGCGGCCAGCGAGATCACCGGCCTGTCTGACCCGCGCTACGCGCTGGACGGCCAGGAAGCGGCCACCGACCCGACCCACGACGGCTTTGTTTACAACGCCACCAGCCGCAACGCCTTCTATCGCTTCGGCGTGGGCACGGCGCTTGGCGTTTGGGGCAAGGACACCGTTTTGAATCTGCGCTCCACGGACGGCACCCTCGTTCTTGACGGCGAGGCCTCCGGCTCCACCGCGATGGCCGGCACCATGGCCGGCACGGCCTATGTTGGCTTCGGCGCCACGCTGAACATCTCCAACGCTGTGGCGTATTCCTCCAGCCAGCACCTGACCAACATCCTCTACAACGGCTCCGTGATCTACCGCGATGCTCTGGCCATCGGCTCCGGCCGTGTGTTCTCCTCGGACTTCTGGGGCGGCTATCAGGTGTTTGAGGACACCGTCGCCGCGGGCGGCAACGTCACCGACGAGCCCACCACGCTCGTTGTGAAAAACGGCGTGTTCGGAAACAGCGTCGGCGGCAACGGCTTTGCCTCGCAGTATTTTGAAAACTCCGTTCTCAACGCCTCCGGCGCTACCTTCCAGAACACCACCTCGCTCGTGACCGACTGCGGCGCTCTCACGCTGGTCAACTCCGTCTGGAACAACTCCGGCAGCTACATCGCCAACGCCACCGGCTGCGAGCGCGCCATCATCACGCTGGTCGACTCCTCCGTCACCGTCAATGGCGACATCCTTGCCAGAGTCGGCAACCACGAGGGCGTGAACAACATCGCTCTTGAGACCGTCGAGCCCGGCACCGAGGAAGAGTACATCGCCAAGTGGGACGGCGAGATGATCGTCCGCTTCTACGGCGACTGCGAGCTCGATACCGCGACCGGCACGCTTACCGTTGCCCCCGCGGAGGGCGCTTCCGTCACGGTTTGCAGCGCGAACCTGACCGAGAAGGACATCACCAACACCGGCGCCGGCGAGCTGATCGTCATCACCGATCCTGCCTACGGCACCGTTACCGTGAAGTAAACTTTCCCCAAAACCCCAAAAGGCTCCGCTTCGGCGGAGCCTTTTTCTATGCAGTGAAACGGGGAAATGTGCGTATAGAAAGCAGGGCGTGAGGGGAAGCGGCGGGCGGCAGATCGCGCCCCTGCGGCTTTGAACCGAGCATGGCTGGCAGAAGGAATGATTGTGTTTTCAGCGTAGGGGCGGATATTATCCGCCCGTATTTTTAAATAAAAATCTCCCTGCCGGAGTACGGCAGGGAGGCTGAGTGCTTGGTCGTTTTTTTATTTCCACTTCGCGCAGCGGCGGGCGCGGCGGCGGGCGGTGGTGATGCGGCGGAGAATGAGCCATGCCGCAATGGCCGCAACGAACACACACATGCATACGATCGGGCCTGTGCCCACGCCGCCGGCGGTCTTTACGCTCAGCCACAGCGAATCCATGAGCTGGCTGGTCTCCTGGCTGAGGTTCACAAACGCCTCGCCGCGGGAAAGCGTATCCGCCTCAGGATAGGCGATGTCGCTTGCGGCGGTGTCGGGGTCGAGATATTCCTTCGCGGCGCTCTCCGGCACGGAATAGCCCAGAAAATCTAGGTTCTGGCCGCAGATTTCCGGCGAGCACAGGAAGTTGATGTATGCCTCGGCTCCGGCCTTGTTCGAGCAGCTTTTGGGGATGCACATGGCGTCGATGAACAGGTTGAAGCCCTCGGAGGGGAAGTAGAACTTGAGGTCCTCGTTTTCGTCGGCCATCATGAGATAGTCGCCCGCGTAATACGGGGCCACCAGCGCCTCGCCGCGCACCATTTTGTCGTAGATCTGGTCCATCACGTAGCTTTGCACCAGATACTTCTGCCCAATGAGCAGATCGGCGCAGGCCTGCAGCTCACCGGGATCCTCGGTGTTGAGCGAATAGCCCAGATAGGATTCCGTCACGGCGAAGGCGTCGCGCGGGTTATCGAACATGAGGATCTTGCCCGCGTATTTTTCGTTCCACAGCAGATCCCAGCTGCCAATGTCCGCCTCGTCCACATAGCGGCTGTTGTAGATGATGCCCACGGTGCCCCAGGTGTAGGGAACGGAGTAGCGGTTTTCGGGGTCATAGCTGGTGCTGCGGTAGGCCTCGTCGATGTACTGGTAGTTGGGGATGTTGTCAAAATCGAGCGGCAGGAGCATATCCTCGGCGATGAGCTTTGCGACCATATAGTCCGAGGGGATGATGACGTCATAGGTGCTGCCGCCGGTTTTGAGCTTGGTGTACATGGTTTCGTTGGAGTCGAAGGTCATGTAGTTTACGCGGATGCCGGTGGCCTCGGTAAAGGCGGCGTTGACATCGATCGCGCCGTCGGTGCCGTCGGCGATGTACTGGCCCCAGTTGTAAACATTGATCACGTCGTCCGCAGCGAAGGCTTCGGCCGGCATGAGTGCCGCGCACAGCAAAACGGCGCACAAAAGGGCGAAAATGCGTTTCATACCCGCGCCCCCTTCCTCCGGCCGAGGAAGGCGCGGCGTGCGCTTTCCTGCTTTTTCTCGTCGCGCACCTGCAAAAGATTCATCACGACCATCACCAGCAAAATAGCGGCGAACAGCAGTGTGAACAGGGCGTAGATCTTCGGCTGAAGCGGTTTTTTGGTGTAGTTGTAGATCTCCACCGGCAGCGTGACAAAATTCGGCCCGTAAACGAAGTAGCTGATGACGAAGTCGTCCAGACTCATCGTAAAGGCCATGAGCGCGCCGGAGATGATGCCGGGCATGAGCTCATAGATGACCACCTTGCGGAAAGCGGCAAACGGCGTGCAGCCGAGATCCATCGCGGCGTCCGACAGAGCGGGGTCCATCTGCGCAAGCTTCGGCATGACGGACAGGATGACATACGGCAGATTGAAGCTGATGTGCGCGATGAGCAGCGTGGCAAAGCCCAGAATGTTGTTGAGCTTGAGCACCTGGCCCACAAAGGCGAACAGCAGCGCCAGCGAAACGCCGGTCACGATCTCCGGGTTTGTCATGGGGATATTCGTCACAGCCATCGTGAGCGAGCGCATACGCCGTCCCATTGCGTGGATGCCAAGGGCGGCCATCGTGCCGAGAATGGTGGCAATGAGCGAGGACAGCACGGAAAC
>CAYROZ010000029.1:0-17405 GCA_964426125.1 uncultured Oscillospiraceae bacterium | reverse complement strand
GCCATTTTTGATGTAGTACATCGGGCCGCCGACCCAGTCGCCCTTGTCGTTGCGCTCGCGATAGCGCACCGCCAGCACGACCTCGGAATACTTCGTGGCCATGCCAAACAAAGCGGACAGCCACATCCAGAACACCGCGCCGGGGCCGCCGGCCACGATCGCACCCGTCACGCCGGCAATGTTGCCGGTGCCCACGGTGGCGGCCAGAGCCGTTGTGACGGCCTGAATGGGCGTCACTTCGCCTTCACCGGCTTCATGCTTCTGGAACATCTTGCCGATGGTGTTTTTCATCGCATAGCCAAACTTGCGGAACTGCAAAAAGCCCATGCGGCAGCTGAAATAAACGCCCGTACCCACGAGCAGGATCAGCATGATGGGGCCCCATGCAAAGTTGTTGGCTTTTGCCACGATGTCGCTGAATGTCATTGTTGGTCCACTCCTTTGATGAAAAAATATCGCCGGGAAGCAAATGCTCGTCCCGACGAATCACAAAAGATATGGCGTTTTTCCCACATCTGTTGTCTCTGTCCTTTTGCCTGAGAGATTAGCGGCGAATGAGCCGCTTTGCCCCTTCGGCCCCCGCAGTCAAGCGGGTGTCTCCAAAGATTCGTCGGCTGACAGTCCTCGCCCTTTCGGGCACCTGGTAGTATCGCTCCTTCGGTCGGGTCTGGCCCTTCTACTGTCAGCGTCATCCGAGTGTATGCAATTTTTAATAAGGCTATTATACATTTCTCAAGCCGGATTGCAAGAGTTTTTTTACAAATTGCAGCGTTATTTTTGTGACGATTGCATAATGGACAAAATCGCGCACAAAAAAGGGTAAATCCGGCGCAAAACTGAAAACAATCCAAATTCGGTTGAAAATGTGATAGCGATAAAGTATTCTGTTTGCGAGGATACGACGAGGAGAGAGCGACGTGGAGACAATGATCCTGTCCCTGAAAAACATCTATAAACTGCTCATGTACAGCGATTTTCCGATCTATTCGGAGGCGGTTATCCACAAGCGAAACAAAAAAGGGCAGACGCTTCAGCGCTTTTGGCGCGAACAATTAACGGAGCCGTTTCGAGCCCAGCCCTATGGACGGCGCATCTGGCGCGGCGACGGCGGACGCAACCGCCACGTGTCCGAGATATGCAACCGCAGCGGCGAGATGAAGTATTATCATGAGTACGCGCGGGAGATATCCGGCCGCTTGAGCGAGGAAATGCTCCTTGACCAGCTTCACGCTTTCACGGAGTTTCTGCGTGCATCGGAGTATAAACACGAGGTGCTTTTGCGCCGCGTGAAGGAATTTCTGCGCCTGCTTGACATGGACGCCTGCATGACCGACGCGATCCGCTTGCATCTGGCTGACATCCTTTCTGCCGCATCGTGGGCGGACGATATAGGTGAGAACGCGGTTTTGTTCCACGCCGGGTATCTGCTGACCGTTATGACGATCTATGCGGCGGCGGGCGAGGCCATGGGGGAGGCGGCGCTTGCACGCCTTCGTGCGCCGGAATACGGCTTACAGGCGCTTTTCGAGAGGGAAAACCGACAGAGCGCGGCCAAGCCGCCCCTTGCGGTCATCACGGTGCATTGCCCCTTGATCGAGGATCATCCGCTTTCGCCGTCGCACTTCTTCGGGCGCGAGGACGCGTTCCTGGATCTGCGTGAAATGGTGCGGCAGCAAGGGAAATGCCTCGTTTCCGGCATGGGCGGCGTGGGCAAAACGGAAATGCTGCGTCAGCTTGTGCGCTGGTGTCGGGAGGAGAGCGTGGTCGATGCGCTTGCTGTGGTCGCGTATCGAGGCGATCTGACGGAGAGCCTTCGCATCGCCTTTCCGCAGCTATACCGGCAGGTGCCGGACGAATGTGTTTCGTATATCCTGCGCACGCTCGCGCGCAGGGCGCAAAGCGAGAAACTGCTGCTCGTGGTGGATGATTTCCCGAGCGAAGCGGCGCCAGATGAGCTTAAGTCGCTCGCGCAGCTTCCCTGTGCCGTGCTTGTCACGTCCAGACGGCGTGAACTCGATGGCTTTGAAACCTACCGGCTTCCGGTTTTGACCAAAGCGGCGGACAGCCTGATCTTTCGGGACAATTACGGCAAGCCGCTTTCGGAATCCGATCGCACGGAGCTTTTTAAGCTGCTGGACAACGAGCTTTTGTGCCAGCCGCTTGCGCTGCATCTGATGGCAAGGGCCGCGGCGGAGAACAACTGGTCGCTGCCTCAGCTTCGCGGGGCGTTGGAGGAAAAGGGACTGACGCTCTCCTCTGCCACAGATACGGGCGTCGTGAGCATCGAACAGCTTTACGCAAGCCTGTATCGCATCAGCCGCGTTCCGGCGGCCTGTCATGAGCTGACGAAGCTGTTCACGCTGCTTCCGCGCGACAGCTATTCGGCGGATTTTCTGCGGGAGATTTTCCCCTCGGTCTGCGGCCGAAGCGAAGAGCTGGAGGCGGAGCTTGCGCGGCTCGTGGCGGGCGGCTGGCTTGAATCGGACGGGCAGGGCTATTCCATGCATCCGCTGATCGCGCAAAGCCTGCGTCCTAAGACGCGCACGGAAAAACAGCTGGGTCACCTCCTTCGTGACCTGCATGAGAAATTGCCGCGCGAGAAGCTGATAGAATATGACGTGAGCGAGAAAGTCATTTGGCTGTATCGCTGTCTGCTGCACCTGAACGATCTTATGACCGGCAGCATAAGCCCCGATTATCTGGCCGATATAGCCGATGCAATGCGCCTTTCGGCGGTGTCGACGCCGCTGGGGCAAAAGCGGTTTTTGCATAAAATGGCGCGCTGCGCGGACATGACCGAGGATGCGGAGTTTGCCTGTGTCACGCTGCTTTGCGTGTGGTCAAGCGCCGATGAGGAGCAGGTCGAGCATCTGTTCCGGAAGCAGCAGAGCCATCGCACGGTCACAACGGAGCGCTTTCAGGCGTTTTGCATTGCCGCGAACGACCAGCTTGTAACGGGTAAGCCGGAGCTTGCCGAGCAAATGCTGCAGGCAGCCCTGCGCGAGGAGCAGACGAGCGAGCGAAAGGCGGTCATTTACCGGCAGCTCGTCATTAACTGCGAGTACAGGGGCGACTCTGCCGCGGCACTGCGCTGGGCGGAGATCGCGGTCGACCATGTTCGCAGGTGGCCGGCATGCGGCGCGGTGCACTGTTTTTACGCTTTTTCGGCGCTGGCACAGCTTTATATGAAACTGGGCCAAATGGAAAAAGCCGAGCTGCCGCTGAAACGGCTGGAGACTCTGTGGCCATCTTTGACGGACGCGCCGGTCGCGCAGATGGAATACTGGATCGTGCTGGGCTTGTATGAACGCTTTCGCGGAAATCTTGATAAGGCCGAGAATGCCTACGGGCAGCTCATACCGATGATCGAGCACTTCTACGGCCGGAATCTCAATTACTACATCGAGCTTGCAAAGCTTGCGGTCGTTTATCAGCAGCAGAAACGATACGATAAAGCGATGGCGACGTATACGGAGGTGCTTTCAAAAAACGAAGGAAACCCCTATTTCGATCTGACCCGCCGTTTCTACGCCGGGATGCTGCTGGACATGGAAAAACCGGAGCCGGCCATGGAGCAGCTCGATGCGATCTTGCCCGCTGTACGGCAGCAGGGCGGAGTCGCACTGGGCGAGACGCTGCGCAATATGGCGCGCGCTTGGGCCATGCTGGGCGACACGGAGCGGGAGCGGCTGTGCTTGTCGGAAGCCTGTCCGCTTCTGGAGGAACACTGCGGCGCGGAAGATCCCCGAACCGTGGCGGCGCGGCAGCGACTCGCGGAATTGAATAATTAAAAAGAATCAGCCCCTTCGCAATGCTTTTGCGAAGGGGCTGGTCTTGTGTTTGTCAGTGCAGGCTGATGCGTTTGTAAGTGTTTTGATTTTCCTGTGTGTAGCCGACAAGCATATTGGGGTTTTTCTGCTTGAGGAATACGATGAATCCCGTCTGCTCGTTGGTTTTGTCTTTGCCCTTGTAATTGAGCGTGTATTTCTTATCTCTCGTGTGCAGTATGACCGACTCCTGCTTGGCAATGGTTATGAACAGGTATCTCGTGGTGTGGGTGTACTTATAGGCCCACTGTATATCCTCGTAACTGAGTGCGAGTGCGCCATTGCGAACAAAGAAGAAATGCTCTGTGCAGGCCGCACGGTTTTGATATTTGTAGGTTACGTTCTGTCCCGTCAGCTCCTCGGCAGCCCGATCGAGCTGGCGCGAATACTCAAGCTTTGCAACGGCATTGGAAGCGCGTTTCATCGCGGGCAGCGTTGAGAAAAGCCCAACGAGAAGAGGAATGGCCGAGATATAGATAAACGCAAACGCGGGGGACACCGCTCCGATGACAAGCAGCAAAATGCCAAGGCCAAAGCCGATCCCGCCGAAATACAGCGGCCAGCGCTTGGGGCGGATGTAATCGCCGACGATCTTTTTACTCATTGCGTCTTCCTCCTTTATGCGACCATGACACTGCTGCACCAGTGCTCAAACGAGGGGATCATGATGTCAAACAGGTTGCTGTAAGTATAAAAGCTCACGCGCCAGAAGGCGTCCGAGCCTTTGAAAACGGCGGAGTAATAGGTGAAATCCGTGCCGGTGACATTTTCGTCGTAGGTGAAGTATTCGTATCCGTCGGCCTGCAGAACCTCGCCGTAGGTGCCCACCGACTCCATGGCGGACACGGCGTAGTCATAAGAACTGAACGCGTTTGCATCAATGCCGTACTGGGCAAGAGTGGCGAAATCTTCTTTCACGACCGCCATACCGACGTTGTCGCTCAAAACCGCGTAATCCACGTCCTCGCTTTCGTATTCCTCGAAATCGTCGGTCAGCGTGATCGAGAAGCCGTCGAAGGAGAAGGTCTTGCTGCCAAGTTCCGCGGCGTCTTCCGCGGTCTCCGGCTCGGGGATGGTCACTTCGATCTCACCGTCCGGAACATATGTCTCCGGCTGCGAGCTCCCCGATGAACTGCTGCAGGCGCACAGACTAAGGAGCGCACACAAAGCGAGAATCAGGGCCAATGCTTTCTTCATGTTTCAAATCCGTCCTTTCTTTTGGCGCAGCGCGCCGTTCGTCCCATGTATCGTACTGAAATCCATGCACAAAAGCCAGCAAAAAACCGACCGATTTGCGCACAAAAAGAGCGGATTTTTATCGGGTTCTTCCTTTATGCTTTGCGTATGATATAATTCGCCAAATCGTATGCGAGGGAGGGATGAAAATGACCACAGCCTTTTTGCTTCTCAGTCTTTTATGTCTGCTTCTGTTCGTTGTCTTTTTGGTCCTGTTTTTGATTTGGAAACTGCGAAAGAGGGCGGCAAAGAAGCTGAAGATCGCGTTTTTGAGCTCGCTTTTGGCGGCGCTTGCATTTTTCGTTGCATTTGTTGCCGTGCCTACGAAAACCAAGGAGAGCGAGCCCGTCGAGATCAAAATACAAACCGAGGTCGGCTTTGATGTGGCCGATTTGGATGAACCACTGGAGATCGAGTACTGCAACGATCTTTCCAGTGTCGGCAAAATTCTGGTGTACGATGCCGATCATCTGGATATGATCTTTGGCAGCGAAACGGTCGCGCCGGAGATGCTTCACACGGCGATCGATGACAATTCCCTCATCGGCCCGGATTTTAAGCCCTATTTTCACGAATACATCGATATGTATGTGACTGCCTACCCGGAGGCGGACCTGCGTATTCTCTATCACAATCTGCTTTCGCTGGAGGTCGTGGAGTGCGAGGATGAACGGGAACTGCTGGAAGTGTCATGGTCTCTGGACTCCTATGCCTGTTATGTGCAGACGGAAAACAGGATCTATGTGATGGCGAAGTATGAGTATGTCAAGGGAACATGGGAGTATCAGGTGCTCATGCACGAGATCAGCCATGCGGCGAGAAGCTGCGTTCGTGAAACGGAGGAGATGACGTATAAGGCCGGCGTCGGGTTGACATCCCGCGTGATCCTGACCGAAGCGCTCAACTCTGTTTTCACGGTCCATATGTTCGACTATGAGGAGCGGGACATTGCCTATCAGCTTGCGAGCAACTATCTGCTGGTCATGCTCGACTGCATGGACAATTACACCCTCTCCGACTACATAAACCACAGCCAGAGTTATTTCCTGAGCAAGCTGGATGAGGCCTCGGGCCACACAAATTATGCCGCTGCGCTGTGGGATCTGATCGAGCTTCAGCGCGAGGATTATCTGGATATGCGGGATAACGACCCGCAGCGCATACAAATACCACAGGAGGAATACGATCCCATTTACGATCTCCTGTGCGATATGTATTATGCAAAATACATCACGCCAAACATGACGGCTCAGGAGAGAACGGAGGTCGCGGACAGGCTCGTTGATATAGTTACCTACGATGTGTCGGAGGGGTATGAAATTCCGGCGCAATACTTCCACACGGCGGCACAGGCATGGAATGGCTCTCATTCCGAGTGATGCGGCCATTGGGCGCGCGTTGCAATTTCCACATGGCTTTGCTATAATCGGCATGAGAATATAAAGGCGGTGAAGCTATGTTTTTTGACACCCATGCCCACTATGATGACCGCTGGTTCGATGCCGACCGCGATGAGCTGATCGCGTCGCTGCCGGAAGCCGGCGTATCTCTTGTTATGAACGCGGGGCAGGACCGCGCAGCGAATGAGGCCTGCATCGCACTGGCCGACCAATATGACTATTTCTATGCCGCTGTTGGCTGGCATCCGCACGAGGTGAAAAGCTGGGACGATTCCAGCGAAGCGCGCATCCGCGCCTGGGCCAAGCATCCGAAGGTCAAGGCCATCGGCGAGATCGGGCTGGATTACCACTACGATCTGGATTGGAAGGACCTGCAGCAGGAGGTTTTGGAGATCCAGCTTTGTCTGGCCGAGGAGCTTGATCTGCCGGTCATCATCCACGACCGCGAGGCCCACGGCGACACGCTGGATATGCTCTCGCGCTATCCGAACGTGCGCGGGGAGCTGCACTGCTTCTCCGGTTCCTGGGAAATGGCGAAGCTGCTTTTGGATAAGGGCTGGTATCTTGGCTTCAACGGCGCCATCACCATGAAGGATGCCCGCCGCTCGCACGAGGTCATCTCCCAGATGCCGGCGGACCGGCTGCTGCTGGAGACCGATTGCCCCTATCTTGCGCCCATACCGCGCACGGATGGCCGACGCAACGATTCCCGGAAGCTTGCGCGCGTGGCGGAGGTGGTTGCCGAGCTGCGCGGTACTACGGTGGAGAATATCGCCGCGCTCACCATGGAAAACGGCAAGCGATTTTTTGACATCGAATAAAAAACGAAGCAGCGGAGGCCCAAGGCCCCCGCTGCGGTGCGTCTATTGTATTTTTCGTTCAGTCGAAGAATTTCTCCCGGTAGATCTGCGCCGGCAGGACTACGGACAGCTCCGTCAGAATGCCGTTCATGTCCTTTACCTCATAGGTGGGGGCGGCGTGGTGCAAAAGCGTGTCCGCTGGCTTTCGCAGCGGCAGGGATACCCGCACGCGGCAGCCGTGACCCTCGCGGCTTTCGATGAGCAGTGTGCCGCCGTGCTTTTCGGCAATGCCTCTGGCCAGCGTGAGACCCAGTCCTGCGCCGGAGTGGGGATCGCCCGGATCGAAGGGAAACTGGCCGTGCAGCGCACCGGCAAGCGTGTCGCTGTTCATGCCGCTGCCGTTGTCGTCCACGGACAGAAGGATGTTTGCGCCGCTGCGGCGCAGTCCCACGCGGATGCAGCCGCCCCGGCCGCAGCGCTGGAGACTGTTGGAAAGGAAATTGAGCAGCATCGTCTCGATCAGCGAACCGTCCGCCTCGGTGATGTAGTCGCCGCTTTTGCATTTCAGCTGGATATCCACGCCGAGCGGCTCTGTCACTCTGGAAACGCTGTCCACAAGCTCGCTTATGGTCTTTTCCAGATCGACCGTGGCCAGCGAGCAGGGAAGCGTGCCCTGCGCGATGTTTTCCGCCGCAGACAGATGGGTGCACAGCCGGCGCATACGGAAATACTCGTGATACAAAATGGCGGCATAGTCCGCCGTGCGCGCGTCGTCAACGGTGCGGCAGCGCTTGAGCAGCGCATCGAGCGCCATGCGCAGCGTCATAAGAGAATCCGAAAAACCGCGCGCCATGCGAAGACCGGCGCCCGGCTCGCTGTCCGGCGCCTCCTGCGGATGCAGGCATAAAAGCCAAAGCGCCTCCGACCGGCGGATGGATACCTCCGCCCGATGTCCGTTCACGGTGAGCGAAGCGGCGGCGCCGCCGGACACATCAAAAAGCTCCGGCGGAAAGTGCTCCGCGGCCTCGTCGCCTGCGTGCAGCGCGAAAAGCTTCTCCGCCGCGGGATTTGAAAAGCATATTTTGTTGTCCGTTATGCCGATCACGGCGTCGCGGCTGAGCTCGAACAGCGCACCGAGGGACTCTGCTTGCATAATCATACCCATATCTTTCTCTATATGTTTTCCCGTGTGAAGCTATTCCTTGCACCTTTCAGTATAGCAAATCCTGTGCAGAAGGGCAAATGTTTCTTCGAAAAACGTTGAATCTTGTCTGATGGTATGTGTTTACGAAGCATCTTGCAAGAAAACAACTTGGTTTTGTGATGATTTTTTTGGGAAAATCCCAAAAAAGACTGGATTATTTTCAAACGTGTGCTATAATAAAACCGCTAAAGCTTAAATAACAAAAAAATCATATATCATTTGGAGGAAATCAGTATGGTCAAAATTGGTATCAACGGCTTCGGCCGCATCGGTCGTCTGGTGTTCCGCGCCGCCTGCCTGCGCAAGGATGTGGACATTGTCGCGGTCAACGCGCCGGACAAAACGCCCGAGCAGCTTGCGCACGCGTTCAAGTATGACACGGTCCATGGCCGCTATCCCGGCACCGTTGCCAGCGAGGCGGATGCCCTCGTGGTCGACGGCAAGCGCATTCCTCTGCTCAACTCCCGCGATCCCAAGCAGCTGCCCTGGGGCGAGCTGGGCGCGGAATATGTTCTTGAGTGCACCGGCAAGTTCCTGACCACCGCTTCCGTCCAGGATCATCTGGATGCCGGCGCGCAGGTCGTCGTTCTGTCCGGCCCGTCCAAGGACGATACCCCCATGTTCGTCATGGGCGTCAACAACGACAAATACACCCCCGACCTCAAGGTCGTCTCGAACGCCTCCTGCACCACCAACTGCCTCGCGCCGCTTGCCAAGGTCATCAACGACAACTTCGGCATCGTTGAGGGTCTGATGACCACCATCCACGCCGCGACCGCCAGCCAGAACATCGTTGACAACTTCAACAAGAAAAACTGGCGTCTGGCCCGCAGCTGCTTCGACAACATCATCCCCACCTCCACCGGCGCGGCGAAGGCTGTCGGCAAGGTCATCCCCGAGCTCAAGGGCAAGCTGACCGGCATGGCCATGCGCATCCCCGCGGGCGATGTTTCCGTGGTGGACCTCACCTGCCGTCTGGAAAAGGGCGCGAGCTACGACGAGATCTGCTCCGTCATCAAGGCTGCCGCCGAGGGCCCGATGGAGGGCGTTATGCTCTACTGCGACGAGGAGGTCGTTTCTCAGGACTTCCGCACCGATCCGCACACCTCCATCTTCGACGCCAAGGCCGGCATCTCCCTCAACGACAACTTTGTCAAGCTGGTCGCCTGGTACGATAACGAGTGGGGTTATTCCAACAAGATGCTCGATCTGACGAAGTACATCGACTCCGTCCGCAAGGCATAAGCTACCCTGATAATAAGCAGCTCCCATTGCCGCAAACGCAGTGGGAGCTGTTTTCTATATTCCGCGCTGCTGGAAAAGGATATGAAAATCGAAAGTTATATGGAAAACCGCGGGAAAATGGTATATAATCGCCGCAGCGCATAAAGAAGGACGGAGGGGGGCGGCGGCTGTGAGCGAGCGCGGTTTATCCAGAAGAACGGATATCGATCTTTTAAAGGGCCTCGCCATTGTGGCCGTTGTCCTTTATCACATGGGCCTTTTGGAATCGGGCTATCTTGGCGTGGATGTCTTTTTTGTCGTGTCCGGCTATCTGGTCGGGCCCAGGCTCCTGCGCCAGATGGACGAGAGGCGTTTTTCGTACGCGCGTTTTATTGGCGGGCGCATTATGCGTCTGCTGCCCCTGGTCCTGATTGCGGCAGCGCTTTGTCTGGCGGTCGGTTATGTTCTCTGGCTTCCGGATGATTATGAAAACATGGCGGAATCGGTCATTGCCTCCACTGTGTTTGCAAACAACATTTTGTCCGCGATAACCACCAAGAATTACTGGGACAGCATAAACGATTATAAGCCCCTGATGCATATGTGGTATCTCGGGCTCCTGATGCAGTTTTATCTGATCTTTCCGCTTGTTGCCGGGCTTTTCAGAAAGCTTGCATCCTGCCTGAGAAAGCGAAGCGAGGCTGTGGTCCGGTGGGGGTGCGTCCTTTTGGCGTTTGCATCGCTGGCTTTGTTTTGGCTTCCCGGCGTCGGCACGCAAGGGGATAAATTCTATTTTCTTCCCTTTCGGCTGTATGAGCTTTTTGCCGGTGTCCTTGCGGGGATGCAGGCAGGAAAAGGGCGTGAGAAAAAAGGCCTTCGCGTTTTATCGCTTTGTGCGCTGATCGGATTGCTGTTCATCGGCGTGTTTACCTTTGATCTGACTGCGATCGGCGTGGAAACGGCGGTCATTGGCGGCGACAGCAGGAAAAGCGCGCTGCTGCTGCCTAACGCGGCCCTGGTGCCGATGGTGGTGCTGTTTTCCGCTTCATTTCTCTCGCGGAGCGAAGACGGGGGCCTTTTCCGTAAAGCCGGACTCCTGAGCGCGCTCGGGAAGAGAAGCTACAGCATTTTTGTCTGGCATCAGGTCCTTTTGGCCTTGTATCGATACTCGATCAGCAGCGCAGTCACGCCGTTGTCTTTGGCCGCCTTTATCGTGCTTCTGACCGTGTTCTCTGCGCTCAGCTATCGCTTGCTCGAGGCAAAGAAATCCGCCGCGCGGCCGGGCATAACGGCGGCGTTTGCCTGTTTGCTTTGTCTGCTCTCCGGCTGCATTTATCTCCGGGCCGGCGTTGTGAGGGATGTTCCGGAGCTGGGCATTGCAGTGGAGGATATACACCGCGGGATGCACGGGGAATACTGCGACCGGATATATCGGTACGACCGCGACTTTCAAACGCAGGACAGGATCCGGGTGCTCGTGGTCGGAAACTCGTTTGCCAGAGATTTCGGGAATGTTCTTTTGGAGTTTTCCTATGCCGACTCGATCGAAATATCCTATTCGCCCTCGTTTGATAGGGGCCTTCTGGGCCGGATACAGTCGGCGGAGCGGATATTTGTGTTTTGCAGCCGGGAGGAAGTGCCGGACTATTTATGGGAAAATGTCCGGGATGCGGACATCGTCTATGGGATCGGGACAAAGAATTTCGGCACGCTGAATGGCCAGATCTATTTCAAACGCTTCTCGGACGGTTATTTTGAACAGACAGTCGCGCTCGACCCGGGGTACCAAGCCGCCAATGAGGCCCTGCGCGCACAGTGGGGCGAGCGCTACATCGATATGATCGAGCCTGTCACAACCGATGGCCGCGTGAGGGTTTTTACGGACACGAATATGTACATCAGCCAGGACACAAGGCACCTGACCCGGGCGGGCGCGCAGTATTATGCGTCGCTCCTGGATCTGGACTCTGTGCTGGAGTGAACGTTCGGCAAAAAGCGCCGTCTGTCTTTTTCGGGGACAGACGGCGCTTTTTCTTATTTATCCGCCAGCGGGAAGGTCACGATGGCTGTGAACAGATCGGCCACGGTCTCCACGCGGAAGGCCCCGCCGCAGGCCTCCGTGAAGCTCTTGGCGATGGAAAGACCCAAACCGCTGCCGCCGTCCGTGCGGCTTTCATCGCCGCGAACGAAGCGGGCTGTGAAGTCCACACCCTCAGGAAGTTCGTTTTGCGAGGTGTTGCGCATGGCGGCCTCGGCCATACCCGCCGCGCATTTGAGCGACAGATACACGCGGCTTCCGGCAAGGCTGTAACGCAGGGCGTTTTGAATGAGATTTTGAAACACGCGGTAAAGCCGCTTGCCGTCCGCGATGATCTCCACCGACTCGTCCGGCAGATCGAGCTTAAAGGCCAAACCACTCTTGGCGATTGCCTCGTCCATATCCGCAAGTGTCTGGCGCAGAAGCTTTGCCAGATCCAGCCGCTCAAGCGCCACGGGAAGCTGGTCGCTCGCGGCCTTGCTCACTTCGAACACATCCTGCACCATGGTGTTCAGGCGCTGGGCCTTCTGCTCGATGATCACGGCGTAATCGTGCGCGGCGGGTTCGAGCGGCTCTTGCAGCAGCAGCTCCGAGTAGCTCAAAATGGACGTAAGCGGTGTTTTCAGATCGTGTGACACGTTCGAAACCAGCTCCACCTTCATCCGCTCGCTGCGCATCTGCTCGGTCAGCGCGGATTTCAGCCCCTCCTGAATGTTCCCAAGGCGCTCGGCCATGTCGCGCAGGTCGCTGTCCTCCGGCAGCTCCAATTCTACATTCAGCGCGCCGGACTGAACGGCCTCGATCTGCTCGGCCAGCCGCCCGATATCCCGCGCCAGCGCCTTATCGCGCCGCAGCCAGAAGATCGCCAGCACCAGCAGTATCAGCACGATCGGTGCCCACAGCACGAAATACCACAGGCTGTCCACCCAATTGGCGGCGAAGATAAGCGTGACCAGGCCGCCCGCGAAAAGAATCGCGATGGGCAGGAAAAAGCGCCGATTTGAAAGGCTGTTTATGCGAAACTGCACGGGGTATTTCAGCTCCGCCTTTCGCAGCATACGCACAAGACTGCGCCGCTCGGACTTCGGCGTGTAGCGCCGGTCGTTCGCGAGAAGCCATATGCACCAAAACAGTGCCAGCACCGCCGGGGCGTTTACAAACGCGCTGCCGATGGCGCGCAGCAGATAGGGAAGCGACTGGAACGCATAGCTGCTGCTTGTGATCTCCCACCAGTTGTTTGCGATATAGGCGACCGGATGCAGCAGCACCAGCACGGCGAAAAGCAAAACCGCGAGGGCGCGTACCTCCGTCCAGATATGCGCCGTCACACGCGCCACGGCGCGGTCGGCCGGAGCGCGGTTTTTCCGCAGCACAAGCCACAGCCCGGTCAATAGCAGGCCTGCGCCAAAGCAAATGGCGAGCGCGAGATATGTCTGCTGTATCTCCCGGTGGTATGCATAGACCCAGTACATCGCACTGCCGTAATACGAACCGCCGCCGGAGTAATTTGTCTGCACATAGCGAAACGGCTGCTGCCGTACGGCCATGGTAAGCTCCACGCCATCAAGCTCCGACCCGGCGGGGAAGTTTTTGTATCCCGGAAGGTTCCACAGGCTGTCATCGTCATAGATGCCATCGCCGTATATATCCAGCTCTACGCCGTCCTTCGCGATGCTCGCCTTGCCATCGGCAAAGTGCAGCAGAAAGTTATAGCCCTCCGGCAGGGTATCAAGCGCCGCGCCGTTCAAGGCGTCGGAGGCGTATTTCACCTCGCCGTTTACACGGATGCAGTAAAGCACGTTCGGGTCGTTTTCAAACGCCTCGTCCGGGTTTGGCTCCGCCGTTTCATCGCTGTCCGGCACCAGCGCCTCCGCGGCGACCGTGGTGTCGGTCACATGGCGCCCCCAGCGTGTGCCGGAGTATACGACAGTCTCTACCACAGTTGCAGCTTCCGTGGTTTGATACCAGGCCACCTCGCCGCCCGCGGCAAGGGAGAGGAAGTTATACACATAGCCGGACACCTCATCGCGGAAGGAGGCGGTATCCTGCCAGTCGCGCTCAAACCAGTCGCTGCCATCCTCGGCGGCCCAGCGTCCAAGCCCCGCGGCTACGGAGCCGAGCAGCAAGCTCACGCCCAGAAAGAACGCCAGCGCCGCCACCACCGCGCGAAAGGCCGCGCCTTTTTTGTCAGTGTTGTTCCATTTTGTATCCAATGCCCCATACCACCTTTATGTAGTCTGGCTCCTTGGGATTGAGTTCAAGCTTTTCGCGAATGTGTCGGATGTGGACCATCACGGTGTTTTCGCACGAGTAGCTGTCCGCCTGCCACACACGGCGGTAAATCTCCTCTGCCGGAAAAATGCGGCCGGGGTTTCGCATCAGCAGTTCCACGATCTTCAGCTCCGTGGCCGTCAGTTTCACCGGCTCGCCGTCCGCGCACAGCTCGCGCCGCTCGCTGTCGTAGCGCAGCCGCCCGTTCACGATCACGCCGCGCTGCGCCTGTGCGTTCACATCGCCAAGCGTTGTGTAGCGCCGCAGCTGACTGCGCACGCGGGCCACCAGCTCCTGCGGGTTATACGGCTTTGTGACGTAATCGTCCGCACCCATGGAAAGACCCAGTATCTTATCGCTGTCCTCGCTTTTGGCGGACAGCACGATGATGGGCAGATTCCGCTTTTCGCGTATGCGCATCAGAGCCGAAAGACCGTCCAGCTTTGGCATCATCACATCGATCACGATCAGCCGCACCGCCGGGTCGAGCGCCTGTTCCACGGCCTGCAGACCGTTATACGCCCGCCGAACGGCATAGCCCTCGCGTTCAAGCACGATGGCGATGGCCCCGACGATCTCGGGATCGTCGTCCACAACCAGAACACATTCGTTCATCCTGTTTTCCTCCCTTGAAGCTGGGATAAGAATAGCAAAGCGGTCTTAGAAACAAATCGAGGCGTTTCTTAGCTTTTTCTTAAAACGCGCTCATTGAGCCAGCCGAGCACGTCGGCATAGACCTCCTGCTTGTTTGTCTCGTTCAAGATCTCATGCCGCCCGCCGTCATACAGGCGCAGGGTCACATCCTTCATCCCGGCCTTGAGAAAGCTTGCGGCGGCCTGCTTCACGCCCCTGGACCAGCCGCCCACGGGGTCGTCCGCGCCGGAGAAGAAAAGCACCGGCATGGTCTTTTTCATCTTTTCGAGATTCGACGGCCGCCGGATGAAATCAAGCCCCGCCATCAAATCGCGCATAAGGCCCGCCGTGGCGGTCCCGCCGCAAAGCGGGTCTGCGTCGTAGGCGGCCACAAGCGCGGCATCGCGCGTGAGCCAGTCGTTCGGGCCGGTGGGATTTTTGATCTTTTTCAAATAGCTGCCGAAAGCGAGCTTTTGCAGCGCCGCGCTGCGGTATTTGCTGCCGTGGCGGCGAATTTCCCGCTCGGCCAGCGTTTTTCCGGCAAAGCAGGTGATGCCGTCGTGCTGGCCGGTGCCGGAGAGCATCACGCCGTCGAGCGCGTCCGGATAGCGGATGATGAAGCTGCGGCTTAAAAAGCTTCCCATGCTGTGGCCGAGAAGATAATAGGGAAGGCCCGGATGGCGCTCGCCGTATAGATCGCGCAGGGTTTTCATATCCGCCACCACGGTCATCCAGCTCTCCTTGGCGCCGAACCAAACCAGCTCACTTTCATCGGCAACGGTCAGCCCGTGGCCAAGGTGGTCGTTGCCAACCACGGCATAGCCGTTTGACACCAGAAAACGCGCAAATTCGTCGTATCGGTCCACGTATTCCGCCACGCCATGGGCGATCTGTACCACGGCGCACGGCGCTTTGTCCGCCGGAAGCCACTCGATGCAGTGAACTTGATTGACACCGTTTGTTGAGGGGAAATAGAACTCATTTTTCGTCACGGTTTCGGTCATGGTGGCAAAACCCTCCTGTATGTGATATTATAGTCGTAATTTTACTCTAATCACGGCGGCAAGTCAAACCGCGCAGGAGGTATGCTATGAACGGCTATGTCATCGCCCTCGATCAGGGAACGACCAGCTCGCGCGCCATCGTTTTCGACCGCGCAGGCAGCATCGTGTCTCTGGCGCAGTATCCCTTTGAGCAGCTCTATCCCAAGCCCGGCTGGGTGGAGCATGACCCCATGGAAATATTGCGCACGCAGCTTCACGCCATGGGCGAGGCCTTTGAGAAAAGCGGCCTTTCGCCCACGGATATCGCCGGCATCGGCATCACGAACCAGCGCGAAACGACCATCGTTTGGGATAAGCGCGACGGCAAGCCCGTGTATAACGCCATCGTGTGGCAGTGCCGCCGCACGGCAAGCATCTGCGAAAAGCTCACGCGCGAGGGGCTGGATGGCTATGTGCGCGAGAAAACCGGTCTTTTGCTCGACCCTTATTTCTCCGGCACAAAGATCAAATGGATACTCGATAATGTGCCCGGTGCACGCGAGCGGGCCGAGCGCGGCGAACTTTTGTTCGGCACGGTGGAAAGCTGGCTGATCTGGAATCTCACGGGCGAGCACGTTTCCGATGTGTCGAACGCATCGAGCACGATGATCTTCGACATCGACCGCCTGTGCTGGGATGAGCGGCTGTGCGCGGCGCTGGGGATTCCCATGGCCATGCTGCCGCGCATCGTGACAAACTCCGAAACCTATGGCCGTGTCCGGCCCGGCCTCCGGGGACTGGAGCTTTTGGCGGGTGTGCCGGTGTGCGGCGCGGCGGGCGACCAGCAGGCGGCGCTGCTCGGCCAGGGCTGCATCGAGCCGGGCCAGGCGAAGAATACCTACGGCACCGGCTGCTTCACGCTGATGAACGTGGGCGCGGACAGTCCGCGCAGCCAAAACGGTCTTGTGACCCACTGCGCGTGGAAGCTGGGCGACCGGCGGTATTATACGCTCGAGGGCAGCGTGTTCAATGCGGGCTCCTCCATCCAGTGGCTGCGCGATGAGCTGCATTTGATCTCCACGGCGCACGAGTGCGATCTGCTGGCCGAATGCGTGCCGGACACGGGCGGGGTATACCTCGTTTCCGCGTTCACGGGGCTGGGCGCGCCGTGGTGGGATGCGTACGCGCGCGGCGCCATCGTGGGGCTCACGCGCGGCACAAAGCGCGAGCACATCGCCCGGGCGGCGCTGGAGGGCATCGCCTATCAGGTGAAGGACCTTCTCGACGCCATGGAAAGCGATTCCGGCCAGCGGCTGGACTGCCTGCGGGTCGATGGCGGGGCAAGCGTGAGCGATCTTCTCATGCAGTTTCAGTCCGATATCCTGCGCCGGCCCATCGACCGGCCCTGCTCCGTGGAAACAACGGCGCTGGGTGCGGCGTTTCTGGCGGGGCTTTCCGCCGGGGTGTGGAATGAGCTTTCGGATGTTCAGGCCCTGCGCCACACGCAGCAGGTGTTCAAGCCCCAAATGCCGCCCGAGCGGGTCGAGACTCTTCTGAACGGCTGGCACCGCGCCATCGACCGCAGCCGCGCCTGGGCCGGGGAATGAAATGAAATCCCTGCCATCCTTTTAAAGCGATCTCATCCCACGCAAGTGGGATTTATCCCGTCCGACGGGCCGGATTTTGATGATAAAAGCACTTGCCTTTCGGCAAGTGCTTTTTTCTGGTCGGAGTGAGGCGACTTGAACACCCGGCCGTGCTTCGGCGCTTCGCGCCCGCGCACGGAGGC
>CAYROZ010000028.1:0-17753 GCA_964426125.1 uncultured Oscillospiraceae bacterium | reverse complement strand
AAGGCAGAACACATTGGAAAACCAAAAGAGTTCGTACCTGTTTGTTTTGGTGGAGACGGAGGGATTCGAACCCTTGACCTCTCGGATGCGAACCGAACGCTCTCCCAGCTGAGCTACGCCCCCATTTGAGTTGCTTGAGTATTATAGCACATTTTGAGAATTTGTAAAGCCCTAATTTGTGCTTACCTATTGAAAAGTTTGAAAAATGTGTGTATAATCCCATTTGAAGCTGTACTAGTCGGGGAGCCAGCGGTGCCCTATGCCCGCAATCCGCTACAGCGGGGATGAATTCCCGCCCCCGGGTATGCGATGTATCGTCTGACCGCAGTAAGTGGCGTTGATGGTTCGGTCTTGCGCAACGGGAACCTGTGAACCATGTCAGGCGGGGAACCGAGCAGCATTAAGCGGGGCCACCTGTGTGACGTAAGGTAGCCGGATCTGAGCTAACTGCTGCGGTAACGGATGGATCGTGTGCTCAAAGGCGGGTGTACAGCTTCTTTTATTATAGGCAGCACCCCACAATGCTCTTCTCTTTTGCCGGCATTGCGCGGTGTCGTCTTCACGGAGTAATTGTCTATGTATCAGGCGCTTTATCGAAAATACCGCCCGCGCCGCTTTGACGACGTGGTGGGCCAGGAGCATATCACCGAAACGCTGAAAAAACAGGTCGAGACCGGCCGTCTGTCCCATGCCTATCTGTTCGTGGGCACGCGCGGCACCGGCAAAACCACCTGCGCCAAGATCCTCGCCCGCGCCGTCAACTGCGAGCATCCGGTCCACGGCGACCCCTGCGGCGAATGCCCCGCCTGCCGCGGCATTCTGGACGGCAGCATCATGGACGTGGTGGAGCTTGACGCCGCATCCAACAACGGCGTGGATAACGTCCGCGCCCTGCGCGATGAGGCCGTGTTCTCCCCCGCGAGCGTGAAAAAGCGCGTGTATATCATCGACGAGGTCCATATGCTTTCCACGGCGGCGTTCAACGCGCTGCTGAAAATATTGGAGGAGCCGCCGGAGCACCTGATGTTCATCCTGTGCACCACGGAGCTGCGCAAGGTTTTGCCCACCATCGTGTCCCGCTGCCAGCGCCACAGCTTCAAGCGTCTTGCCCCCGCCGACATCGCCGGGCGGCTTATGTGGGTGGCCGGGCAGGAGGGCATGGATCTGACGGACGAGGCCGCCGGAATGCTGGCCCGGCTGGCGGACGGCGGTATGCGCGATGGCTTGAGTCTGCTTGATCAGTGTTCGGCCTCGGAACACATCGACGCGCAGGCTGTGCTTTCGTCCATGGGTCTTGCCGGGAGCCAAAAGACCGCCGAGCTGCTCGAGGCCGTTTGCGCGCACAACAGCGAAGCGGCGCTCGCGATTTTCAACACCCTCTGGCAGGCGGGCAAGGACCCCGCCGGCATACTGGACGAGCTGGGCAGTCTTTTGCGCGATGTTCTGCTCACGCAGGTCGCGCCGGAGGGCAGCGCGGCGCTCATCAGCGGCGCATGGCCCCTGCAAACGCTCGACCGCTTTGCCAAAGATCTCAGTGCAGCGGAGCTTCTGGCCGATTTGACGGCCATCGAAAACGCCCCCACGGGCACATCCAGTCCCCGCCGCAGCGCGGAGATGTGTCTGATCGGGCTGTGCTCGCCGGACTGCGGCGAGGGTATGGCTGCTCTGCGCGCACGCGTGGCCCGGCTGGAACGCGCCGTGGCCAATGGCGTACCGGCGGCCCCGGTGGCGGCCCCGGCCCCTGCGCCGGTATTCGAAAGCGCCCCGGCCCCGAAACCGAAAAAGGCCGAGGTCAAACCGGAGCCAAAGCCGGAACCGAAGCCCGCGCCCGAACCCATCGACGACCGTCCCCCCTGGGAGGACGACGACTACGAGCGCCCGCCCCTGCCGGACGACGACTATTTTGCCCCGCCCGAGCAAGCGAGCGTCCCCACCCCGGAACCCAAGCCCGCACCCGCATCGACACCCGCACCCACGGCGGCCCCAGTGGCCCCGGTGGCGGATGACAGTCTGTGGGATCGCCTTCTGCCGCGGCTGGAAGGGAAGCTGGAAACCTACATTCTCGCGCTGCTTCTGCCCGGCTCGCAGACCACCGGCGCGGTTTCCGGCAACACGCTGACCATCCACGTCACAAACCCCTTCGCACTGATGACCTTTGAGCGCCCCGACGTGAAAAGCGTCATCCAGCAGCAGGCCAGCGCCCTGTGCGGCCGCGATCTGGTCGTGGTAGTCACGGACAGCGCCGCGCCCGCGCGCGTACCAAACGAGGAAAAACTGGCCGGATTGAACCGGTTTGCAAATTTCAAAATGGAATAAACCACAGGAGGACAAAACCATGGCAAAAGGCTATCGCGGCGGATACCAGGGCGGCATGAATCAGGCCGCTATGATGAAGCAGGCCCAGAAAATGCAGCAGGATCTGCTGAAAATGCAGGAGGATCTGGAAAACCAGACCTACACGGCACAGTCCGGCGGCGGCATGGTGAAGGCCACCGTGGACGGCAAGCACCGCATCACTGAAATCGCCATCGACCCCGAATGTGTCGATCCCGACGATGTGGAGATGCTTCAGGACATGGTGATGGCCGCCGTGAACGAAGCGCTCAAGCAGGCGGACGACGCCTCGGCCCAGTCCATGAGCCGTCTGACCGGCGGACTCAACCTCGGCGGCTTTGGCTTTTGACGCTCTACAAAAATGAGAATAGCACCAAAAAAGGACAGCCACTTGGCTGTCCTTTTTTGATAGAAGTATTTCAATTGCTCTGTTTTCTTCAGGTGCTGCGGAAATAAAAGCCATATCCCAAGCCGTCGATCTTCCAAATATTGTTGAAGTTTTTGCTTCCTGAAATATGGATTTTACCAGTCATTTTGCTCCTTACAAAAGCATCCTGAGGACAGGAATCAAGGGTCAAGGTTATCTTTCCACCGTCCTTCATTTTGGAAATCACATACTTATAAACAACTCTTTGGGTATAATAATAGGTGGCTAAACCCTTCTTAAACTTAAACTCATGCGAAGGGGTCGTAAATTGTGTGAATGTGATCGTCCCCTTTTTCCCGTCCTCGCTGGTAGACTTGACTGTAACTGTACCGATCGAGTCATACTGGTTATATGTTTTTGTGGTCCCATACGTCGTTTTCTCGCTATAGTCATCACTCAGCCGAATGTAAAACGTGCGGGATTTGTCTTTGTAGCTGGCCGCGCTTGCTCCGATGCACAGCACCGAGCACATCAGCATCACAGCAAGAGTCAGCGCAACGATTCTGCGAAATCTTTTCATGGTACTCCTCCACATAAAGTTATTTGATATCCAAACGGTTATCACGCTGACAGTTTAACACCCGTCTGTGGTATTGTCAATATGTTTTCGGGACATATTGGAGATATAAGATGGGATACTACAAACGGATTCGAGATCTGCGGGAAGATCACGACAAAACGCAGCGGGAGATCGCCTCACACCTGAATATGCCGCAGCCGCAATACTGCCGCTATGAAACCGGAAAGCGCGACATTCCAACCGAGGTTCTGATCGCGTTGGCAGACTATTATAATACAACGACCGATTACCTTCTCGGCCGAACAGACGATCCCTCCCCGAAATAACACCCCTTCGGTCAAAACCCTCGGCGGCTTTGGCTTTTGACAAAACTTCATACTGCGCTCAAAGCGTCCGGCTTGTCCGGGCGCTTTTCGTTTTTCTCTTGACAATCGCCGCAAAAGTGATATCATAATGATATCACAAAGATACAAGGAGAAACGCGATATGAATAACACGGAGGAGAAAATTTTAACCGGCCGGAAAAACGGCATGGTGGTTCTGATCGTGAGCATTTTGCTTTATCTTGCGGCGGCGGGGCTGTGCGTCGGCTCAGCCTTCCTGCTGGAGGCAGGGCACAAGGCGCTCGGCGTGACGATGCTGGTGGTCGGCATCGTATACCTGTGCATCGGCTGGCTGCCCTGGCCGGGCTTGAAAGTCCTCAAGCCGCAGGAGGCCATGGTGCTTACGCTGTTCGGCAAATACATCGGCACGCTCAAGGGCGAGGGCTTTTATTATGTAAACCCGTTCTGCACGGCGGTGAACCCCGCTGCGGGCACCCAGCCCTCCACCGGCTCGACCAGCACGCTGAAAATTCCCGGCGCGCCGGAGATCTCGCTGAACACCGCCGCGCCGAACCGCAAGCTTTCGCTGAAGGTGATGACGCTGGACAACAACAAGCAGAAGATCAACGACTGTCTCGGCAACCCCGTGGAGATCGGCATCGTGGTCATCTGGCGCATCGTGAACACGGCCAAGGCGGTTTTCAACGTGGATAACTACGTGGAGTTTCTGTCCATCCAAACGGACAGCGCCCTGCGCAACATCGTTCGCATCTACCCCTACGACGTGGCCCCGAACGTGGACACCACGGGCGATGGTTTTGCCGATGAGGGCAGTTTGCGCGGCTCCAGTCAGGAGGTTGCTGACCGCATCCGTGCGGAGATTCAGGATAAGGTCAATGTGGCGGGGCTGGAAATTCTCGAAGCGCGCATCACCTATCTGGCCTATGCGCCGGAGATCGCAGCCTCCATGCTGCAGCGCCAGCAGGCCAGCGCCATCATTGATGCACGAAAAATGATCGTGGACGGTGCCGTTGGCATGGTGGAAATGGCGCTGGAGCGCCTAGGCGAGAACAACATCGTGCAGCTCGATGAAGAGCGCAAGGCCGCGATGGTCTCGAATCTGCTGGTGGTGCTGTGCGGCAACCGCGATGCGCAGCCCGTGGTCAACTCCGGCAGTCTGTACTGATGGCGGAACGAAACGAAAAAAAGCAGCTTCTGCTGCGTCTGTCGCCGAAGCTGTACGCAGAACTGGCTCGTTGGGCCGAGGACGATTTTCGTTCCGTGAACGGTCAGATCGAATTTCTGCTGACGGAATGTGTGAAGAAACGGAGAAATAAGGACTTAAGCGAAAGCGATGAAAGCCATTGAAGCAGTGCAATTATCCCGCCGGTTTGGCGATAAGCTCGCCGTGGACGCGCTCGATCTGAGCGTGGAGGCGGGCGAGCTGTTCGCGCTGCTGGGCGTGAACGGCGCGGGAAAAACCACCACCATCCGTATGCTCACAGGGCTGCTGCCATCGGGCGGCACGGCAAAGCTGCTGGGCCATGACATTCAAAGCGATGCGCTGGCCGCCAGGCAGCTCACGGCGGTATCGCCGCAGGAAAGCGCCGTGGCTCCAAAGCTGACCGTGCGGGAAAATCTTGAGCTGATGGCGGGCGTATACGGCGCCGATAAGCCCGCGGCCCGCGCAGCGGCGGATGAAGTCATGCGGGAGCTTGGCCTCCATGAGGTGGAAGGGCAAAAGGCCAAAAGTCTTTCCGGCGGCTGGCAGCGGCGGCTTTCCATCGCCATGGCGCTTGTGACAAAGCCGCAGATACTCTTCCTTGATGAGCCAACGCTGGGACTGGATGTGCTGGCCCGGCGCGAGCTGTGGAAGCAGGTGCGTGCGCTCAAGGGCCGCGTGACCGTGGTTTTGACCACGCACTACATGGAGGAGGCCGAGGCGCTGGCCGATCGCATTGGCATTATGTCAACCGGACGGCTCAAGGCCGTGGGCACGGCGCAGGAGCTGATGGGCGCGACCGGCACAGACAATTTTGAGGATGCGTTCGTCGCCCTCGCCGGTGAGGGGAGGGAGCTTCTGTGACGAAGTTCAAAGCCTTCGCGCTCCGCTGCACCAAAGAGATGGGCCGCGACGGGCTGAATTTATTCTTCTGTCTGGGCTTTCCGCTGGTGCTGCTGGTGATGTTCAGTCTGTTCCGGATCCCCTCGGCCGTTTACAGCGTGGCAAATTTCACGCCGGGCATTATGATCTTCGCGTATTCGTTCGTGTCCATGTTTGGCGGGATGCTCATCGCGTCCGACCGGGAATCGAGCTTTTTCGCGCGCCTTTGTGCCGCGCCCATCCGGCCGGGGCAGCTCATCGCGGGCTACGCGCTGCCGCTTCTGCCGCTGAGCATTTTGCAGGGCATTCTGTTTCTGGGCGCAGCGGCAGCGCTGGGGCTGGACTTTGACGCAAGGCTCGTTTTGTGCCTCGCGGCAATGCTTCCGGCGGCGCTGTTTTACATCGGCTTCGGGCTGTTTCTGGGCGCAGCGCTCGGGCAAAAGCAGATCGGCGCGGTGTATTCCCTGTTCGTCACGCTGACAACATGGCTTTCGGGGATGTGGTTCGATCTGTCGCTCATCGGGCGGTGGATGGAGATCGTGGCCAAATGCCTGCCCTTCTGGTATGCCGTGGACGCCGGACGCGCCGTGTTAAACGGAAATTATGTTAACCTATCGACCGACATCCCCGTATTGCTCGGCTGGACGCTTTTGATGTTTGCGCTGGCCGTGTGGCAGTTTGGCCGGCGGCTTAGGGGTAGATGACATAATTTATATTATGTAAAGTAAATAGAAGCACAAAGCCCGGAGCAGGAAAAATCCCGCTCCGGGTGTTTTTCATATTATGTCAACCATTTTCCAGCGGCACCGCTGTCGTCAAGGGCGCCGGTTCGTCGAGGTCGCTCGCGCCGGGGAGGACCGGTTCACTCTCCGTTTCCGCAGGGGCCGTGGGCGTCTCGGTCGTCTCGGACGTCTCCGTTTCGCCGACCGGGGCCAGATTCATATAGGCTTTGATGCAGCCGGTGGTGAAAAGGCCGCCGAGGGACGAAGTCAGGCTGTCATAGCCGGTCCAGCGGTCGGCGCGAATGGCCTGCACTGTGGAGCCATAGCCCAGCACCGCGCCGGGATAGCTGTCGATCAGCGCGTTTTGCAGGTCGCGGCAGATGTCTTTTTTCTGCTGCGGGTCCACGCAGGCGGCAAGCTTGTCATACAGCACGTCGTATTGCTCGCTTTGCCAGCCCGTCACCGAGGCGCCCGCGGCATACTGCGCCGCCTCATCCTGCGGGTCCAGACTGCCGTCGCGCCAGATGAGACACAGATCCCAGTCGCCCTCCGCCGTGCAGCGGCTGCGAAGCTCGCTTTCCGAAAGCGTGGTCCATTCCAGCTCTATGCTGATCTCCTCCAGATCGCGGCTGAGGATCGTGGCGGCCGCCGTGGCCCACACATCGTCCGTGGAATAAAGGCGGAAGGTCAGCTCCATGGTGTTGTCGCGCGATTCCAGAACGCCGTCGCCATCGTAATCCTGATACAGCGAGCCCGCCAGCAGCGCCGCGGACTGGCTGCGGTCAAAGGTGTAGCGGGTCGCCGCGTTGAGATAAAACGGCGAGCGCGGCTCGATGAAGCCGTCGCCATACACGCCCAGACTGCCGAAGCCCATCTGGAATATCTCCTCGCGGTCAATGGCGTGCAGCAGCGCCTCGCGCACAACGCTGTCCGCCAGCGCACCGGAGGCCGTGTTCATCATAAGCTCGCCCCAGCCGCGGCCCGGGCCCTGCATGGCAAACAGCTCCACGCCATAGACCCCGCCCAGCGAGAAAAGCTGCGCGTCCGTCAGGTCCATGCAGGCGTCCACCAGCCCATCCGCCAGCGCCTCGGCGGCGTTGGCCGCCGTTTCATACAGGCGGAAGCAGAGCGTTTGCAGTCCGGCCGGCCCGGCGAAATAATCCGCGCGCGCGGCGAGTGTCCAGCAGTCCTGCTCCTCGCCGGGGGCAAGCGCGACCGGCTGATACACAAACGGGCCGCTGCCGATCATGGCGCTGTTGTCCATGGAGGCAGGGCTGGAGGCATATTCGCTCCAGATATGCTCCGGCAGGATGGGCACCTCGCCATACATCATGTCGCCCTTGGTGCCGCTTGTGGTGATGACGACCGTCCAGTCATCCGGGCATTTGATGGATGCAATGCCGTCGAAGCGCTGCGCGGCGTTTTTGCCGTATTGCCGGAAAAGCTCCCACGAAAACTTCACATCCGCGCTTGTCAGCGCCTCGCCGTCGGAGAAGGTGACGTCCTGCCGCAGGCGGATCGTCCAGGTCAGCCCGTCGCTGGAAAGGTCGTAGCTATCCACCAGACAGTTCTCCGGCTGAAAGTTCTCATCCAGCCGCCACAGCGGGTCATATACCAGCCGGAACAGTTCCCTGGAAAGCTCACTTTCCGCCGCAAAGGGATTGAGACTGTCCGGCGCGGCGCACACGGCCGCACAAAATTCCCCGCCGTTCTCCGCCGGGTCGCCGCTTTTTTCCTTTCCGCAGGCGCACAGTCCGGCCAGCAGGCACAGCACGCAAAAAATCGCAAAAACACGTTTCATAGGCCGATGTATTCCTTTTCCACATAAGCGCTCGTGCTCGCGCGCAGCAGCGCGCCATAGCCGATGCGAAAGCGCACTTCATCGCCCACGCGAAGCTCCGGCGCCTCGTCCAGGCGCACGATGGTATGGTCGCTCGACCCGCCAATGATCGAAACGCGCGCATCCTCCGCCACAAGGCAGTCGCGGTCCACATCCTGCGCGCCGCAGGCCAGCAGTCCCCGCCGCATCGGGCCAAGATCGGGCCGGATGACCACGTGGCCGAACGCATCGCCGCCGATCTCGCCAACGGGCTTGGAGTCCTTGGTTTTGATCTCGATCAGTTCGGCGCAGAAGGTGAAGGCATCCTGCCGCATACCGGGCACTGCGCAGCCCTCCACGGAGTCGTAGCCAAGCAGCCACGCCTCGCCAAAGCGGCCATGGTTGACCCGCGCGGGCATACCCCCGCTGCGCAGCAGCGTTTGCGCCGCCGTGGTCATGCCGGACACATACGCAAGATGCACGCCGAAGCGCGTTTCGATCCGCCCGGCCAGCTCCGCCAGGGCGGTCATGTTCTCCGCCGTGGTGCGCACGCCGCCGAAGCAGCCGAGATTCGTTCCCACGCCGCACAGCGTGAGCGACGGCTGGCGCAGCACCGCCTCCGCCGTTTGGAAGATGTCCTTTTCGTTTTTGAAATAGCAGCCCTCGCGCAGATCGCCCATATCCAGCGCCAGCAGCACGCCGTGGTTTTTCCCGCGGCGCGCGGCCTCCTCGCCCAGAAGGCGGATGGTCGATATCTCCGATTCCACGCTCATCTCCGCATACTCGACCGCCTCCGCGATCTCCCAGTGCTGCGCCGGACGGATGAGCAGCCGCGGCTTTGTTGTTTTCATCGCCGCCAGATTCCTAAGCCGCGAATCGGCCAGACTGTCGCAGTCGCTGTCGTTGAGCATATCCACAATGCTCTGCGCCGCGCAGAAGCCCTTGGTCACGGCGGCAAAATGCTTGCCCTGCGCGTGAAGCAGCGCTGCCAGCGCGTTCACGTTTTCGCGCAGTATGCTCCTGTCGCAGATCAGTTTTGGCCAGCCCATGGCTCACTCTCCTTCTTTTCCGCCAGCATACGCCGCGCCACGGCGGCGGGCTCCTCCCGCCCGTTTTCCAGTATGGCGCGCGCGCCGTCGTCCAGACGGCCCTGCTCGCACATAAGTGCCAGAAAGGCGTCCGCCTCGTGTTTATCCAGCCCGATGCGCCGCAGATACGACAGCTCCAGCATGGGCGTTGTGTGTGTGTGATGCATTGCCAGCGTCGGCGCGGCCAAAATGGCAAAGAAGCGCCGGCGGCTGCTGTTTTCCGTTTTTTTATCCATACGGGCATTATAGCATACACGGACAAAAATTCAAAAATATTATTATATTATTGTTGAATGTTTCAAACCGGCATGTTATATTTATACCAAGCTGTAAAGGAGTGCCTTGCGCACGGGCTGCGGGTTTGGCCGCTGTCCGCGCGTATTTTCATTTTTGCGCCGCTGCAGGGCCAGCCGCCCGCCGCGAAACGCGGCAGCCGCAAAGGCAGGCACGCCCCACCGGGGGACATTCATTGAATCTTATGCCGCAAACCGCGGCGGAACGGAGGATCCCATGCTCATCATCGGAAACGGAAAGGTTTTAACGCGCGATGCGTCCATGCCGTATCTGGCCGAAGGCGCGGTGCTGTGCGACGGCGGCACCATTCAGGCCATCGATTCCACGGCCCGGCTGAGGGCGCAGTATCCGCAGGCCGAGTATCTCGACGCCCACGGCGGCGTGATCATGCCCGGTCTCATCAACGCCCACACCCACATCTATTCCGGTCTCGCCCGCGGTCTTTCCATCCATGGCCATAACCCGCGCACGTTTTACCAGGTGCTCGACGGTATGTGGTGGAACATCGACCGCCATCTCGATCTGGAGGGCACGCGCGCCAGCGCCATCATCACCGCCATGGAATCCATCCGCAACGGCGTGACCACCATCTTCGACCACCACGCAAGCTACTGCGAGATCCCGGGCAGTCTGTTCGCCATCGGCGAGGAGACGAAAAAGCTCGGCATCCGCGCCTGCTTGTGCTATGAAGTCTCCGAGCGCGACGGCGAGGCCAAGTGCGATGAGGGCATTGCCGAAAATGCGGACTTCGCCCGCTACTGCCGCGACCATGAGGACGACATGCTCAAGGCCATGTTCGGCGGCCACGCGCTGTTTACCATCTCGGATAAGACCTTTGAAAAGATGGCCAAGGCCAACGATGGCATGACCGGCTACCACATCCATGTGTGCGAGGGCCACACCGACATGGAGGACAGCTGGAACAAATATAACATGCGCCCGATCGACCGGCTTAAAAAGCACGGCATTCTGGGCGAAAAGACCATTTTGGGCCACTGCATCTATCTGACGGACGACGAGCTGGACACCATCGCGGAAACGAACACCATGTGCGTGACGAACCCGGAGTCGAACATGGGCAACGCCGTGGGTGTGGCGCCGGTTTTGAAGATGTTTGAGAAAAACATCCTCGTGGGCCTCGGCACGGACGCCTACACCCACGATATGCTCGAAAGTCTCAAGGTGGAGCTGATCATCCAGCGCCACAACGCGGGACTGCCGAACGTGGGCTGGTGCGAATCGACGGGGATGCTGTTTGAAAACAACGCCAAAATGGCCAACCGCTATTTCCAGAAGCCGCTCGGCGTGCTCAAGCCCGGCGCGGCGGCGGACGTGGCCGTTTTCGACTACCGCCCGTTCACGCCGTTTTCCGACCAGAACGCCGACGGCCACATGATCTATGGCTTCCAGGGCCACAACTGCATCCACACCGTCATCAACGGCAAGGTTTTGATGAAGGACCGCGAATTCACCTGCTTTGACGAATACGAAATGAACCGCCGCGTGTACGAAGCGGCCTCGAAGCTTTGGGGGGAGCTGAATCCATGAGCGAGAAAATGACCGGAATACCCTACGAGCAGCTGCTCGAGCGCGTTTGCCACGAATACGAAACGCAGGGCACCATCTTCGGCGTGAGCCACATCTACAAAGCCGGCGAAAAGCGCCTGCCCATCTTTGCCGAAAGCCTTGAAACGCCCTTCGGCCCCGCCGCCGGCCCCAACACCCAGCTGGCCCAGAACATCATCGCCGCCTATGCCGCCGGCAGCCGCTTTTTCGAGCTGAAAACCGTTCAGATCATGGACGGCGAGGAGCTGGCCGCGTGCATCAATCGCCCCTGCATCAAAGCCGATGACGAGGGCTACAACTGCGAATGGAGCACGGAGCTTACCGTGCCCGCCGCGATGGACGAATACATCAAGGCGTGGAAGGTGCTGAAGGTCATCAGCGAAAAATACGGCCTTGGCAGCCCGGACGGCTTTGTGTTCAATATGTCCGTCGGCTACAATCTCGACGGCATTAAAAGCGAAAAGATCGATTCGTTCATCGAGGGTCTGCGCGCCGCGGGCGTTTCCGACTCCGTGACCATCTCCACGCTGCACGGCTGCCCGCCCGATGAGATCGAGCGCATCGCGACCTATCTGATCGAGGAAAAGGGTCTGCACACCTTCGTTAAGTGCAACCCCACGCTGCTCGGCTATGAGTTCGCGCGCAAAACGCTCGACAGCCTCGGCTATGACTACATCGCCTTTGACGACCACCACTTCCTCGAAGACCTTCAGTGGCAGGATGCCGTGCCCATGTTCCGGCGGCTTCAGGCGCTGGCGGACGAAAAGGGCGTGGAGTTTGGTCTCAAGCTCACGAACACCTTCCCCGTGGATGTGAAGGCGGGCGAACTTCCCAGTGAGGAGATGTATATGTCCGGCCGCTCGCTCTTTGCTCTGACAACGGAGCTTGCCCGCCGCATCAGCGCGGAGTTTGACGGTGCCCTTCGCATCAGCTACTCCGGCGGCGCGGATTTCCACAGCGCCGAAAAGCTGTTCCAGGCCGGTATCTGGCCCATCACCATGGCCACGAACGTGCTGCGGCCCGGCGGCTATAACCGCATGAAGCAGATCGCGGAGCTTCTGGACAAGCAGCCGTATGCCAAGTTCGCGGGCGTTTCCGTGCCCGCCGTGACGGAGCTTGCCGCAAGTGCCCTGACCGATCCGTGGTACCGCAAGCCCATCAAGCCCCTGCCGAGCCGCAAAATTGCGGAGCAGGTCCCGCTGATGGACTGCTTCTTCGCGCCCTGCCGCGAGGGCTGCCCCATCCATCAGGACATCCCCGCCTATATCCGCCTTGTGAACGAGGGCAAATATCTCGAAGCGCTCGATCTCATCTGCGAGCGCAACCCCCTGCCGAACATCACCGGCACCATCTGCGCCCACCCCTGCATGAGCCGCTGCACACGCAACTACTATGAAGCGCCCGTGAACATCCGCGGCTGCAAGCTGGAAGCCACGGACAAAGCCTACGGCGAATTTTTGGCCCGTCTTGCAAACACCGAGCTGCCCACCGGCGGCAAAAAGGTGGCCGTGATCGGCGCGGGCCCGGCGGGTCTGGCGGGCGCGTATTTCCTGGCACGCTGCGGCTGCCAGGTGACCGTGTTTGAAAAAACGCTCAAGCCCGGCGGCATCGTGCGCCACGTGATCCCCTCGTTCCGCATCTCCACGGAGGCCGTGGAAAAGGACGCAATGCTGTGCGCGGGACTGGGCGTGAAATTCCGCTACGGCATGGAGATCACCTCCCCCGAGCAGCTTACCGGCTTTGACGATGTTCTCGTTTGCACCGGCGCGTGGAAGCCGGGCCGGCTTTCGCTTGAGGGCGGCGAGCCCCGCAATGTGCTGGAATTTTTGTCCACCTATAAAAAGCACCCGCTGTGGTGCATCCCCGGCCGCACCGTGGCCGTGATCGGCGGCGGCAACACCGCCATGGACGCCGCCCGCGCCGCCAAGCGCTGCACCGGCGTGAAGAAGGTGACACTGGTCTACCGCCGCGATATGCGCAACATGCCCGCCGACGAGGAAGAGCTGCGCATGGCGCTGGAAGACGGCGTGGAATTTAAGCCTCTGCTCGCACCCGTGGCCATCGAGGGCAAAAAGCTCAAGTGCGAAAAGATGACCCTCGGCGAGCCCGATGCGTCCGGCCGCCGCAGCCCCGTTGGCACCGGCGAATACGAATACATCGACGCCGCGTGCGTCATCGCCGCCGTGGGCGAGAGGACGGACACCGCGCTGTATCAGACGCTCGGTATCCCCGTGGACGAAAAAGGCCGCGCCATCGTGGACGAAAACGGCATGGCCGCGCCGCACATCTATCTCGCCGGCGACGGCGCGAAGGGCCCGTCCACCATCGTGCGCGCCATTGCGGATGCCCAAAAGGCCGCCAAGGCCATCGCGGGCGCGGATTTTGAAAAATACGCCGCGCTGAACATCGCCTCCGACCCCGCCGCCGTGCGCGAGCGCAAGGGCGTTTTCTGCAGCAGCGAAGGCGCTTCGGCCCGCTGCCTGGAGTGCGCCACGGTTTGCGAAAACTGCGTGGACGTTTGCCCCAACCGCGCGAATGTGTCGGTGCTGGTCGATGGCCGCAGCCAGATCCTGCACATTGACTACCAGTGCAACGAGTGCGGCAACTGCGCCACCTTCTGCCCGTGGTCGAGCGCGCCCTACCGCGACAAGTGGACGCTGTTTGCCGACCGCGAAAGCTTCGACAAGGGTCCGAACCAGGGCTTCATGCCGCTGGGCGGCCTGCGCGTTCTCGTGCGCTTTGGCGGCGAGGTGTTCGAGTGCGACCTTGGCGAAACGAACGGCGCGCTGCCGTCTGAAATGGCGAAGTTCACGCGCACCGTGCTGCTGTGCTATCCGGAGCTCGTGCTCAAATAAAGTTTCATTTTCAAACTCATAAATGAATATTTCGGGAGAAAATATCATGGATTATGAAAAAATAAAACAAAAGGCGCAGGACTATCTGCCCGCCATGACGCGCTTTCTGCGCGACCTGATCGCCCTGCCCAGCGAAAGCTGCGGCGAGGAGGGCGTGGTGCGCCGCGCCGTGGCGGAGATGGAGGCGCTGGGCTACCGCAAGGCGTGGATCGACCCGCAGGGCAACGCGCTCGGGCTCATTGGCGAGGGCGAAAAGCTCATCGCGTTTGACGGCCACATCGACACCGTGGGCATCGGCCTGCGCTCAAACTGGGAGTTTGACCCCTATGAAGGCTTCGAAACCGAGACTACCATCGGCGGCCGCGGCGGCAGCGACCAGGAGGGCGGCTGCGTGAGCCAGATCTACGCCGCGAAGATCGCCCATGAGCTCGGACTCATCCCCGAGGGCTACAGCCTGTTCGTCGCCTGCACCGTGCAGGAGGAGGACTGCGACGGCCTTTGCTGGCAGTACATCCACAACGAGGACGGCATCCGCCCCGAATTCGTCGTTTCCACGGAACCGACCGACTGCGGCGTGTATCGCGGCCACCGCGGCCGCATGGAGATCCGCGTGGATGTGCGCGGCGTTTCCTGCCACGGCTCCGCCCCCGAACGCGGCGACAACGCCATCTATAAAATGGCGGACATCCTGCGCGAGGTGCGCGAGCTGAACGAAAACCCGGCGGACGATTCCGTGCAGATCAAGGGCCTTGTGAAAATGCTCGACGAGAAATACAACCCCGACTGGGCCGATGCGCGTTTCCTGGGCCGCGGCACCGTGACCGTGAGCGAAATTTTCTACTCCTCGCCCTCCCGCTGCGCCGTGGCGGACGGCTGCTCCGTGTCGCTTGACCGGCGCATGACCGCCGGCGAGACCTTTGAAAGCTGCCTGCAGGAGATCCGCGATCTGCCCGCCTGCCGCAAGTATGCGGACGATGTGACCGTGAGCATGTACAAATACGACCGTCCGTCGTGGACGGGGCTGGTGTATGAGACCGAGTGCTACTTCCCCACCTGGATCAACAAGGAATCCGCGCCCCATGTGCAGGCCGTGGCCAACAGCTACCGCGCCATGTACGGCGACGAGCGCACGGGCGAGCCGGAGGCCATGGATAAGCGCGCAGGCCGTCCGCTCATCGACAAGTGGACGTTTTCCACCAACGGCGTTTCCATTCAGGGCCGCTTCGGCATTCCCTGCGTGGGCTTCGGCCCCGGCGCGGAAAGCCAGGCCCACGCCCCCAATGAGATCACATGGAAGCAGGATCTTGTGCGCTGCGCGGCGGTTTTGGCCGCCACACCGATGAATTATGTGGAGGAGATGAAAAAATGAATCTGATGAAACCCTTCGCCGACAAGCTGGCGAGCCTTGATTTTTCCCGCATGTATGGCGACGATTTCTTCCTCACCTGGGACAAATCGGACGACGAGCTGGCCGCTTTGTTCACAGTGGCCGACGCGCTGCGCTGCCTGCGCGAGAACAACATTTCCACGAAAATTTTCGATTCCGGTCTGGGCATCAGCCTGTTCCGCGACAACTCCACGCGCACGCGTTTTTCCTTTGCCTCGGCCTGCAATCTGCTGGGCCTTGAGGTGCAGGACCTCGACGAGGGCAAAAGCCAGATCGCCCATGGCGAGACCGTGCGCGAGACGGCGAACATGATCTCCTTCATGGCCGACGTGATCGGCATCCGCGACGATATGTACATCGGCAAGGGCCACACCTACCAGAAGGCCGTTTCCGAGGCCGTGCGCCAGGGCCACGCCGACGGCATTTTGGAGCAAACGCCCTCGCTGGTCAATCTGCAGTGCGACATCGACCACCCCACCCAGTGCTGCGCCGATCTGCTGCACGTCATTCACGAGCTCGGCGGCGTGGAGAATCTCAAGGGCAAAAAGGTCGCCATGACCTGGGCCTACAGCCCCAGCTACGGCAAGCCGCTTTCCGTGCCGCAGGGCGTGATCGGCCTGTTCACCCGCTTCGGCATGGACGTCACGCTGGCCCATCCCGAGGGCTACGACATCTTCCCCGAAGTGGAGGAGCTGGCCGCGAAGCAGGCGGCCGCCTCCGGCGGCAGCTTCCGCAAGGTGGACACCATGGCCGAGGCCTTTGAGGGCGCGGACATCGTGTATCCCAAAAGCTGGGCACCCTTCGCCGCCATGGAAAAACGCACCGAGCTTTATGCCCAGGGCGACCGCGCGGGCATCGATGCGCTGGAAAAAGAGCTGCTGGCCCAAAACGCCGAGCACATGGACTGGGAATGCACCGAGGAAATGATGGCCAAAACAAACGGCGGCAAAGCCATGTATCTGCACTGCCTGCCGGCGGATATCACGGGCGTTTCCTGCACCCACGGCGAAGTGGCCGACAGCGTGTTCGACCGCTACCGCACCAGCCTTTACAAGCAGGCCAGCTTCAAGCCCTATATCATCGCCGCGATGATCTTCCTGGCCAAACAGCGTGACCCCGCCGCCATGCTGAAAAAGCTCGAGCAGCTGGCCAAAGCCCGCTGGGAAAGGAGTTAAGCTATGATGAAGCGCATCGAAGGTGCCGCGCCCGCCATCGGGCCGTATTCCGCCGGGGTGGCCGCGGGCGGATTCGTGTTCGTGTCCGGCCAGCTTCCCGCGGATGAAAACGGCCGCTTCCCCACCGGCATCACGGCCCAGGCCGAGCAGTGCATCCGCAACGTGAAGGCCGTTCTGGAAGCGGGCGGCAGCGATTTGAGCCATGTGGTCAAAACCACCATCTATCTGCGCTCGATGAACGATTTCGCCGCCGTGAACGAGGTTTACGCCCAGCACTTCTGCGGCGAGGTTTTGCCCGCGCGCGCCTGCATCCAGGTGGCCGCACTGCCCAAAAACGCCCCCATCGAAATCGAAGCCATCGGCCTTGTGGTGAATTAATTCATCTTTTTCTCCGCAGGAATATGCAAAAACTCCGCTGTTTCGCACGAAACAGCGGAGTTTTTTTATTCTCTTTACGCGCGGTCGGTGGGCAGACCCGCCTGCTCGCGCTCGCGGATGGCGTCCTTGCGGCTGAGATTGACACGGCCGCGGTCGTCGATCTCGGAGACCTTGACCCAGGTCCAGTCGCCGACGTTGAGCACGTCCTCGACCTTCTCGGTGCGCTTGAACTCAAGGTCCTTGATGTGGACCATGCCGTCCTTGCCGGGCACCAGCTCAATGAACGCGCCGATGGGGATGATGCGCACGCACTGGCCATAGTACAGCGCGCCGACCTCGGGCTCGAAGACGATGTTGTCGATGGTCTTCTTCGCCGCGCGGCAGGCCTCGATGTCCTCGGAGGCGATGAAGATGGAACCGTCGTCCTCGATGTCGATCTTGCAGCCGGTATCGGCCGTGATCTTCTGGATGACCTTGCCGCCGGAGCCGATGACCTCGCGGATCTTGTCGGGGTTGATCTTCATCTTGATCATCTTCGGCGCCGTGGCGGCCAGTTCGCCGCGAGGCTCGGAGATGCACGGCAGCATGATCTCGTCGAGGATCTGGCAGCGGGCCTCATAGGTGATGTCGAAGGCGTTTTTGATGATGTCGTAGGTCAGGCCGTCGTTTTTCAGGTCCATCTGAATGGCGGTGATACCCTTCTTCGTGCCGGCGTCCTTGAAGTCCATCGCGCCGTGGAGGTTCTCGACGCCCTGGTTGTC
>CAYROZ010000027.1:0-18190 GCA_964426125.1 uncultured Oscillospiraceae bacterium | reverse complement strand
AGGGCCCGGCGGTGCGTTCCCTGCGCGCGCAGGCGGATCGCCGCCACTATCAGGCCGTGATGAAAAAAACGCTGGAGGAGCAGCCCCATCTGCGCGTGAAGCAGGCGGAGATCGTGGATCTCGGCGTGGAAGACGGGCGCGTTGTGTCCGTGACCACGGATAAGGGCGCGGTGTGGCGCGTGGGCGCGGTGGTGGTCGCCTCGGGCACCTATCTGCGCGGCCGCACGATCACGGGCGAGTGCGTGCGCGATTCGGGGCCGGACAACATGGCGGCGGCGATGGAGCTGGGCGTGAAGCTCGGGGAGCTTGGTCTTTCCATGCGCCGCTTCAAAACCGGCACGCCCCCGCGCATCAACGCCCGCTCGGTGGACTTTTCCCAAATGCAGCTTCAGCTGGGCGATGAAAAGGCCGAGGCGTTTTCGTTTTTCACCGACACACCGCCGGAAAATCAGGCTGTATGTTATCTTACATATACCAATCCGGAAACGCATCGCATCCTGCGCGAGAATCTCGACCGCAGCCCGCTTTATACCGGCGTGATCGACGGCGTGGGCCCGCGCTACTGCCCGTCCATCGAAACGAAGATCGTCACCTTCCCGGACAAGCAGCGCCACCAGCTGTTCATCGAGCCGATGGGCCTTGACACACAGGAGCTGTATGTGCAGGGCTTTTCCTCGTCGCTGCCGGAGGATGTGCAGGAGCGGGCGCTGCATACCATCGCGGGTCTTGAAAAAGCGGAGATCACCCGCGCGGCCTACGCCATCGAATACGACTGCGTGGACCCCACGGAGCTGTATCCCACGCTGGAAACGAAAAAGATCGCGGGCCTTTACGGCGCGGGCCAGTTCAACGGCTCGTCCGGCTATGAGGAGGCCGCAGTGCAGGGCCTCGTGGCCGGCGTGAACGCCGCGCGGCGCGTGCAGGGCAAGGAGCCGTTCATCCTCCGCCGCGACCAGGGCTACATCGGCGCGCTCATCGATGATCTCGTCACCAAGGGCACGGAGGAGCCGTACCGCATGATGACCTCGCGCAGCGAGTATCGCCTTGTGCAGCGGCAGGACAACGCGGACGAGCGCCTTGCGCCCGTGGGCCACGAGCTGGGGCTCGTTTCGGATGAGCAGCTGGCCATGGTGCAGGCAAAATACGAGGCCGTTCGCCGTGAGATCGAGCGGCTTGAGAAAACAAAGCTTTATGAGCTTTTAAAGCGGCCGGAAAATACCTATGACTCCCTCGCGCCGCTCGACCCCGAACGGCCCCGGCTTCCCGAAAGCGTGCGCCGCAGCGTGGAGATCCGCGTAAAATACGCCGGGTACATCCGCCGTCAGGAGCGGGAGATCGAGGAATTTCGCCGCATGGAAAGCCGCCGCATCCCGGCGGACATCGACTATGAGGCCGTGCAGGGCCTGCGCACGGAGGCGCGGCAGAAGCTCGGGCGCATCCGGCCGGAAAATTTCGGCCAGGCCGGACGCATTTCCGGCGTGTCGCCCGCGGATGTCACGGCGCTGATGATCTGGGTGGAGAAAAAGGAATGGAAACAGTAGTTTTGGGTCTGTCGGGCGGGGTGGATTCCTCTGTGGCGGCCGAGCTTTTGAAAAGAGAATATAAGGTCCTGGGCCTGTATCTGGAAAACGGCACCCCCGGCGGGGCGGACGCGGCGCGGGCTGCGGCCGGGCGCGCGGGCATCGAGCTGTGCGTGCAGGATGTGCGGGAGGCGATGGAGCAGCATGTGTGCGCGCCCTTTGCCGCCGCCTACCGGCGCGGCGAAACGCCGAATCCCTGCGTGCTGTGCAATCCCACGGTAAAAATGGCGGCGCTGGAGCGCTTTGCCGATGCAAACGGCGCAAAATATATCGCCACGGGGCACTACGCCCGCCGCGAGGCGGACGGCCTTTACATGGGCCGGAGCGCAAACGACCAGAGCTATATGCTCTGCCGCATCACGCCGCGTCAGGCGCAGATGCTGCTTTTGCCGCTGGGCGGCTATGAAAAGCGCGAAGTGCGCGCGCTGGCGGCGGACCTGGCGCTGCCCGCGGCAAAAAAACGCGACAGCATGGAGATCTGCTTCATCCCCGATAACGACTACGGCGCGTGGCTTGATGCGCGCGGCGACACCTGCCCGCCGGGCGAGTATTGGTATGACGGCCGTCCGGTGGGGATGCACCGGGGCGTGTCCCGCTGCACGATCGGCCAGCACCGCAATCTCGGCGTGGCGCTGGGCAAGAAGGTTTATGTGGGCCGCATCGAGGCGGATACCGGCCGGGTCTACCTGGTCGATGAGCCCGCGCTTTGGAAAACGCGGGTTTTCGTGCGCGATCTGTCGTGGCTCGTTTTGCCTGAGGGCGGTGAGCTCGAGGCCGCCGTTCGCACGCGCCACACGCGCTCGGGGCCCACGCCCTGCCGCGTGACGCTGGGGGAGAATGGCACGGCCGCGCTCATCTGCGCCTCGCCGGTGCGCGCGCCCGCGCCGGGACAGGCGGCGGCGATCTATGACGCAAACGGCCGCATTCTGGGCGGCGGCTTCATCACGGGCGCGGATAACACGGAATGCGCGGGCGATAACTCGTCCGAATAAGCCCCGCATAAACGCGGTTTCGGCGCATAGCGACCAATAGCTTATCCACCGCCGCCGCATACCGCCGCATAACGACAAAAGGAGAGAGAATATGGAGCTTACGGCGTTTTTTCAAAGCATCGTTGCGCAGGACGAACAGCCGGTCGTGATCTGCGACACGGCGCACACCATTGTGTATATGAATCCCGCGGCAATAAGTCGCTATGAATCCCGCGGCGGTGCGGCGCTGGTGGGACGGAGTCTGATGGACTGCCACAACGCCTCCTCGGCGGCGCTGATCGAGCGGGTGTGCGCTCGGTTCCGGGAGGATGCGGCGCATGATCGCGTTTTCACCTACCACAAGGCAGCGGAGGATGCGGATGTATACATGATCGCTCTGCGTGATGCGGAGGGACGGCTGATCGGCTACTATGAAAAGCATGAAAGCCGCGTGCATGAGACCGCTGCACCCTATACCATGGAATGAGGAGAGAGAATATGCTTTTTGTATGCTATCCCAAGTGCTCCACCTGCCGCAAGGCGGAGGCATGGCTTAAAGACCATGGCCTGGATTACACCCTGCGCGACATCAAAACCGAGCGCCCCACGGCACAGGAGCTCGCCGTCTGGCAGGAGAGGAGCGGCCTTGCGCTCAAAAGCTTCTTTAACACCAGCGGGATGCTCTACCGCGAGATGGAGCTGAGCCGCCGTCTGCCGGACATGAGCCGCGCCGAACAGCTTGCGCTGCTGGGGTCGGACGGGATGCTGGTCAAACGGCCGATCTTGATAACGGACGAGGCCGTGCTGGTCGGCTTCCGGGCGGACAAATGGGCCGCGGCCCTTGGCATAAGCGAATGACGAAAAACGGCCTGCGGGAGATTTCCGTGGGCCGTGTTATTATATGTATCGCGTCCGCTTGCCAATATTTTGGCGGTAACGGCCTTGCATTTTTGTTGCTTTACAAGGGCAGGGCGCGTCCTATATACTCGGTGTGTGATTGAAATAACAAGGAGTGTTTTTTCCATGTATGTAGTCAAAAAGGTCCCGAAAGAGAAAAAAGCGCTTTTGTATCAGTGCACCTGGCTGGTGGACGAGGATGTGGAATACGACGAGCTGACCATCACCGAAACGGCGGTCATCACGGCCCCGGAGGGCAAATTCGTGGCCCTCACGGTCGACGGCATGGGCCGCGACATAGCGCCCGGCCACTATGTCGGCCGCGTGAAGCTGTCGGTGTCCGACGGCTATCTCATGCAGCCGCACGGGCTCATGACGGCCAACCAGATCGCCCGCTATTTCCACACGGCGGTGTGCGTGGAGGATGGCAAGCTCGTGGAGGAAAAGTGCGTGCCCGCGGTTTTGGAGGGCGGAAGCGTGACGGACACGGCCATGACGGGCGTGTATGTCGGCAGCAGCGAGCGCTCGTTCAACGGCGTGGTCGTGGCGGGCGAGAGCGAGTATACCATCGATAACGTTCGCATGGATCTCGAGGGCTTTGCCGATAACGACTTCCTCGGCGTGGGCGCGGCGGTCACGGCCATCGACAAGGCCAAAGTGACCATCAACGACTCCAAGCTCACCATGAGCGGCGTGACGCGCTGTGCGGTCCATGTTGGCGGCGACAGCGAGGTCACTGTGAACAACTGCGACATTGAAAACATCAGCCCCGACAGCGACCGCCTGGGCTTTTTCTCCTGGCAGGTGGGCTTTTTGGGCACCAACCGTCTCACGCAGCTGACGGATAACGGCCGCGTGACGTATAACAACTGCCGTCTGAAAACGAATGGCTGGGGCGTCTGCTCCATCGACGGCAGCGACGACGGCGTGAAAATGCTGCTCAAGGACACGAAGATCGAGCTGTCCGGCCCGCGTGCGCACGGCTACGGCGCGTTCTGCATCGGCGAAAACGAGGTCACCTTCGACCACTGCGAGGCCGACGTGAACGGCTATCCCATGATGCTCATGGGTATGCAGGGCCTTGGCCGGGCCAATATTCTCAATGGCAGCGTCATCCGCGGCCGCCGCTTCGGCGCGTTCGTCGCGGGCGACGACAACAGCATCTTCACCATTGCCGATTCGAAGTTTGAAACCGGCAAGGCCTGCCTGTGTGTCAAGGGCAGCGCCACGGTCATCGACATCCGCAACTGCGCCATGACCGCCGGCGACGGCGTGATACTGCAGCTGATGGACACGGACGAGGCCGGCATGACCGCGCAGGAATTTTTGGTTCCCGTGGGCGAGACCGACACGGCTCTGCCCGGCCGCGATCTCACGGCGGCTTCGGAAAAGGACGATGTGATCGTGCGCCTGAGCGATATGCAGGTCAGCGGCGATTTCTATAACTCCACCACCAACATCCGCGCCTATGAGCGCGGCGCGCAGGGCACGCCCGGTCCCTTCCACGACACGCTGGTCGGCCCCGTGCACTTCTTCGATGCGCCGCCGGAGGATATGCCCATGCCGCCCGATCACCGCGGGCCGAAGAATCTGGGCCTGGAGCTTAAAAACGCCAGCGTTACGGGCCGCATCTCCTCCGCCGGACAGGCCTATCGCGACGGCCTTACCCGCATCACGGAGGAAAACCGTCTCGAGCTTTCGAACATCCGCCAGTGGGCGCAGGAGCCGGTGAACAACGGCGTGTGCGTTTCGCTGGACAGCCAGAGTGTCTGGACCGTCACGGGCGACTGCTGGGTCACGGCGCTGGAGCTGGCCGAGGGCGCGAAGCTGTGCGCTCCGGAGGGCAAAACGCTTAAAATGACGATCGGCGGCGAGGACGCTGCCGTCGCCGCCGGTCGGTATACCGGTGTTATCAAACTTTCCGTTGTGTAAGTAAAAACTCAATGCTGCGCGAAATACCCGCTCAAATGCTCGGCCAGCTCGGGCAGGAGCGGGTTTTCGTTTGTCTGTGACCACAGACACACCACATCGTCCACGATGCCGAGCGGGTGGCCGCGCAGAACGGGGATGTTCACATAGGGGCTGAAGCGGCAGCCGGCCAGCGTGACGCCGCGCGTGAAGATCATCTCCGCCGTGAGCGACTGGTAGTTCGGCAGCGTTACGATCTTTTCGGGGCTGAGATTGGCCACGAGGCGCTCGCGCGCGCACAGCACGCGGTATTCCGTTCGTATCCAGCTCCATGCCGGAGTCATCAAAAGCGGCAGACCCCAGCAGTCCACGCGAAACGGACCGTCGCCAAGGTCGATGGGGGCGAACAGGTGGATATCCTCCTGTGCCACCACGGCGCTGTTCATGTCGCGCCGGTCGGGCTTTTGCGCCCCGGAGAAAAACGCGCAGTCCACGCGTCCGTCCAAAAGCGCGTCCAGAAGGTCGTTGTTCGTGAGGTGGTACAGGGAAAAATTCGTGGTCGCCTTGTGGGCGAAAAAGCTTTGCAGCCCGTCGCCGAAGGAGCCGTAGGGGTCCAGCCATTCCGACAGGCCCAGCCGCAGCCCCATAGCGAGGCTTTTCTGGTGCAGCTGGATATCCTCGCGCAGAAAGGCAAGCTGGCGCTGCTGGCCCTCGAACATCCGCTGGTAGGATACGCCGATCTCCGTCAGCCGCAGCTTGGGGCCGTTGCGGTCGAAAAGACGCGTGTTCAGCTCCGTTTCCAGCGCGATGACCTGCTTGCTCACGGCCTGCGGCGAAAGATACAGCGCTGCGGCGGCGGCGGAAAAGCTGGAGCGCTTGGCCGATTCCAGGAAGCAGTTGATCTGGTTTGTGTTCATAGGCTCTCCCTCCGGCGGCGAACGTAGCTTTCAAACAGCGATACCCACGGGCTCACGGCCTTTTGCGATGTGACGAACACCAGCCGCAGCTTGTGGGCGGAAAGCGGGATGGACTTCAGCCCCTGCATGGGGCGGTAGGCCGGGGCGATGGTGAAGCAGTTGCCGCACAGAAGCTCGGAAAAGGTGCTGCGCGCGTCCGGCAGAATGTCCAGCACCTTCGGCACGATGCCGAGCTCCGCGCAGAACATATGGATGCGGCGGCGGATGGCGTCGTCGTTGGCCTCGCCCATGGGGGCGGCCAGCTGGCGCATGGAGGAAAGGGCGTTTGGCGGCGGCAGGGTTTCCATGTCGCGGCTTACGACATACAGCCGCTGCTCGGCGAAGGGCGTGGAAACGACCAGACCGCTGATGTTGTGGGTGCTGTATTCCGGCAGCACGGCCACGTCCAGATAGCCGTCGGTGAGCATGGCGGCGATCTCGGCGGTGGAGCCCTCGCGGAAGTGCAGCTTGGCCTGCGGGTATTCCTGGGCAAAGCCGGTGATGTCCTCGCCAAAGCCCTCGGGACAGCCGGTCCAGTCGTTCCAGCCGATGTAAAGCTCGTTTTGCCCCTCGGGGCTCATGCGCTGGCTGCGCTGGGCCAGAATGGAAAGCTGTGCGTCGCTTTCGCAGCGCCATTTCATAAAGCGCTCGCCTGCCCAGGTGAGACTGATGCTGTGGCTGGAGCGGTTTAAAAGCGGAAAGCCCAGCTTTGTTTCGAGTGACTGTATGTTGCGGCTGACGGCCTGCTGCGTGCTGCCAAGCTCCTTGGCGGCCACGGTGAAATTGCCGGTGCGTGCCACCGTGAGAAAACAGGATATCTCCATATCGTTCATGCGCTGCCCCCCCTTTAACGGAACGATTTTACGCTAAAAATGTGCCAAAGGCAATATAAATTGTTGTGGGGGTCGAATATTTTTGTTGTTTTACAATAAAAAGCGCATGTTTTATAATTAACGCAAAGTCTTGCGGCTCGCATGGGCCGGAGGGACAAAATGAAAGGATGGACAAGAACATGAAGAAAACAACCCGTCTGCTTGCTCTGCTTCTGGCTCTGGCCCTTTGCCTGGCTCTGGCCGGCTGCGGCAGCAGCAAGGATGCCGACACCGCTGAGACCGGCACCGCCGCCCCCGCTGGCGAGCAGGCTGCCCCCGCGGCCGAGGCCGATGAGCTGAAGGTGTTCAACTACGGCACCGACGCTAACTCCACCACCTTCGACCCCGCTTCCGATCTGCAGACCAACTCCGGCAGCTTCCTCGTTCACGCCGTGGGCGAGAGTCTGTGGACCTGCGATCCGGACGGCAACATGACGCCGAAGCTGGCTTCCGAGGTGGAATACACCGAGGATACCCTGACCATCAAGCTGCGCGAGGGCGTGAAGTTCTCCAACGGCAACGACATGACGGCCAGCGACGTTCTGTTCACGTTCAAGCATGTGGCGGCCCAGCTGCGCACGGCGGCCATGTATGCCTGCATGGATCTGGCCAACGCCACCATGCCCGACGACTACACCCTGGTCATCCCCATGAACTACTACGACGCCGCGCTGATCGACCTGCTGGGCAACGCCAGCTGCCTGATCCTCGATGAGGACGTGGCCGGCGTGGAAGGCTACACCTTCGACTGGCTGATCGGCACCGGCCCCTATATGCTCAAGGGCGACGGCGTGACCGACACCTCCGGCTGGGAAGAGTCCGTGAAGTACACCCTCGTGCGCAACCCCTACTACTGGGGCGAGGCTCCTTACTATGACGAGCTGCACGTTTACTTCTACTCCGAGGAATCCACCCGCTATGCCGACTTCCAGGCCGGCAACCTCGACGCGGCCTATCTGACCCAGGCCACCTACATCAACAACCTGGCCAACGGCGCCGTGCCGGACGGCGAGCTGGTCACCGTTAACGAAAACTCCGTCTACTGCTTCGAGATGGCGGTCGTGCTCGGCGGCGCCTCCGGCGAACCCGAAACGGCGGCTCCCTTCTCCGACATCAACATCCGCAAGGCCTTTGCCCACTGCCTGGACATCCCCACCATGGTCGAGTCCCTTGGCGAGGGCGTTTACGCCACGGCTTCCTCCCTCGTTGGCGAGGACAGCTGGGTCTATGAAGATCTGGGCGTTTACGAATACGATCCCGAGCTTGCCGCGCAGTATCTGGCCGAGGCCGGCTACAGCGTTGACAACCCCATCACGATCGAGGTCTACGCCGAGGGCACGGCCTGGACGCTGGCTCTGTTTGAGGCCGCTCAGTCCTACGCCGCCAAGATCGGCATCAACCTCAATCTGGCCGGTGTGACCGACTTTGCCACCATCCTGCCCAAGCTGATCGGCGGCGAGGTGCCCATGAGCTTCGGCCAGGGCTCCAACGGCTCCGGCAACGACCCGGCGAACCTGCTGCAGCAGTTCGGCCCCGCGTCCGACAACTCCCTGCTGCGCGTGCGCGATGCGGAGCTGGGCAGCCTGTTCACGGAAGGCACCTCCTGCACCGACAAGGCTCAGCGTGAGCAGATCTACAAGGATCTCATCCGCGGCATGTACGAAAGCTATCATGTGGTTCCCGTCTGCGTCGGCACGGTCAACTTCGCCGTTCGCAGCGACCACACCAGCTTCGCCTCCTCGATTGACACCTCCGCCCGTCTTGACCCGACCCTGCTGACGGACTGATCGATCTCCATTAAGACCATTCGCTAAACTCGGTGGCGGCAGCGCTCGTCTGCCGCCACCTTTTTTGAGAGGGACTGAAAATGCTAAAATACATCCTTCGGCGCCTGCTGCTCATCATACCGGTGCTGCTTGGCGCGATCATTGTTGTGTTCACCATCAACTTCTTCAGCACCACGGACCCCGCCATGATCAAGCTCGGCCTTTCGGCCTCAGACCCCACGAAGCTTGCCGCCATGCGCGAGACCATGGGGCTCAACCGGCCGTACATCGTGCAGCTGGCGGACTATGTGTGGAATCTTTTCCATGGGGATCTGGGCGATTCCTATGTATATTCCAAAACGGTGTGGGAGCTGCTGGCCGGCCGCATCCCCAACACGCTCAAGCTTGGCATCGGCGCCATGGTGATCTCCGTGTGCATCGGCATCCCTCTTGGCATCGCGGCTGCGCTGCATCAGAATTCCGCCGTGGACTACATCACGACCACCTTCGCCGTGGTCATGAACGCCATGCCCGGTTTTCTGGTCGCCGTGCTTTTGATGGTCGTCTTCGCGCTGAAGCTGGGCTGGTTCCCGGTATCCGGCGCGGATGGCTTCAAGAGCTTTGTTCTGCCCGTGATCGCGGCGGGCATCGGGCCCATCACGCAAAACGCCCGAATGACGCGCTCGTCGGTTTTGGAGGTCATCCGTCAGGATTACGTCCGCACGGCGCGCGCCAAGGGCATTGCGGAGAGCAAGGTCATTATGCGCCATGTGATGAAAAACTCGCTCATCCCCATTCTCACGATGGTCGGCTCCGGTCTTGGCACCTGTCTGGCCGGGTCCATTCTGGTGGAGATGATCTTCAACATCCCCGGCATGGGTATGCTCATCAACTCCTCCATCATGTCCAAGGATTTCATCACGGTGCAGGGCTGCGTGGTGGTGTGCGCCATCGTGGTGGCGCTGGCGAATCTGCTCACGGACCTCGCCTATGCAGCCATTGACCCGCGTATCAAGGCGCAGTATACCGCCGGAAGCCGTCGCCGCGTGAAGGCGGCGCAGGGAAAGGAGTGACGGGCATGGAAAACAAAAAAACCCTCCTTGCGGCCGAAGAGCCCGTGCGGCTGAAAAAACGCAGCTACTGGGGCGAGGTCTGGCACCGGCTGAAGAAAAACCCCGTGGCCATGATCTGCCTTGCGTTTCTGGCCGTTTTGATCCTCGGCATCATTTTTGTCACCGTCATCAGCCCCTTTGACTACACGGAGACTGACCTCACGGCCCGCTTCCAGACCCCCTCGAAGGTCCACTGGCTCGGCACGGACGATTACGGCCGTGACCTGCTCACGCGGCTTCTTGTGGGCGGCCGGTATTCGCTGCTCATCGCCATTTTGTCCGTGGCCATCGGCATCGTGTGCGGCATGATCGTCGGCGCGCTGTGCGGCTACTTCGGCAAGTATGTCGATTCTGTGTTCATGCGCATCATGGACGTGATCATGTCCATTCCGGGCATGATGCTGGCCATCTGTATCTCCGTGGCGCTCGGCTCCGGTGTTTTCAACACGGCGCTGGCGCTGGCGGTGGGCACCATCCCGATGATCGCGCGGCAGCTGCGCTCGTCCACCATGCTCATCAACAGCCAGGAATATATCGAAGCGGCGCGCTCGTTCGGCCAGAGCGATTTCCGCATCATCATGACCCACATCATCCCCAATACCCTCGCGCCCATCATCGTGCAGACCTCGCTGTACATCGGCGGCGCCATCATGGGCATCGCGGGGCTGAGCTTCCTCGGTCTCGGCGTTCAGCCGCCCACGCCGGAATGGGGCAACATCCTCAACAACGGCCTCGATTACATCTACGATTTTTCCACGCGCTGGCACGTGATCGTGTTCCCGGCTGTGTTCATCGTTTTGGCGGAGCTTGCGTTCAACCTGTTGGGCGACGGTCTGCGCGATGCGATGGATCCGCGTATGCGCAAGTAAGGAGGGGCGAGAAATGAGCTTACTGAACATCAAAGACCTGACCATCCACTTCCAAACGGAGGATGGCGACGTCAAGGCCGTCAACGGCATCTCGCTTTCCGTGGAACCGGGCAAGACCCTCGGTCTCGTGGGCGAGACCGGCGCGGGCAAGACCACCACGGCGCTGGGCATTCTGCGTCTGGTGCCGGAGCCGGGCAAAATTCTCGGCGGCAGCATCGAATATAAGGGCGAGGACATCCTGCAAATGAGCGAAAAGCAGGTGCAGGATCTGCGCGGCAACGAGATATCCATGATCTTTCAGGACCCCATGACGGCGCTGAACCCTGTTATGACGGTCGGCGACCAGATCGCGGAGGTCATACTGCGCCATCAGGACTGCACCAAGGCAGAGGCCGAGCAGCGCATGGTGGCCATGCTCGATAAGGTCGGCATCTCCGCCGACCGCGCGGGCGATTATCCCCACCAGTTCTCCGGCGGCATGAAGCAGCGCATCATCATCGCCATCGCGCTGGCGTGCAACCCGAAGCTGCTTTTGGCGGACGAACCCACCACGGCGCTGGACGTGACCATTCAGGCGCAGGTCATGCGCATGATCAACGATCTCAAGCGCCAGTTCGGCACCTCCATGATCCTCATCACGCACGACCTCGGCATCGTGGCCGAGTCCTGCGACGCGGTGGCCATCATGTATGCCGGTCAGATCGTGGAATACGGCTCGCTGGAGGACATCTTCGACCACACGGCGCATCCTTACACCAAAGGCCTGTTCGGCTCCATTCCGCGTCTCGATCAGGACACGGAGATGCTCCAGCCCATCCAGGGTCTCATGCCCGACCCCATCAGCCTGCCGTCGGGCTGCGCGTTCCATCCCCGCTGCCCGTACGCCACGGAGCAGTGCGCGCTGGAAAGCCCCGCGCCGGTGGAGGCAGATCCCGGCCATCTGGTGCGCTGTCTGCGCTGCGAAGCGGTGCGAGAGGAGGAGAAAGCATGACGCCGATCGTAGAAGTTGAACATCTCTGCAAATATTTCAAAACGCCCCGGGGGCTTCTGCACGCCGTGGAGGATGCGAGCTTTTCCGTTGAGCCCATGACCACGCTGGGCGTGGTGGGCGAGTCCGGCTGCGGCAAATCGACGCTTGGCCGCGTGATCATGGGCCTGCACGACGCGAGCGACGGTATTCTGCGCTTTGAGGGCGAGGATGTGACCCATCCGTCCCGCGCCAAGGCCAAGAGCCTGCGCAAGGATCTGCAAATGATCTTCCAGGATCCCTATTCCTCGCTTGACCCGCGTATGTGCGTGTCTGACCTGATCGCCGAGCCCATGAAGTCCATGCGTCTTTACGACAAGCGCGAGCGCGAACGCCGTGTGGCGGAGCTGATGGACACGGTGGGCCTTGCGCGCCGCTTTGCCTTTTCCTATCCCCACGAGCTCGACGGCGGCCGCCGCCAGCGCATCGGCATTGCCCGCGCGCTGAGCGTGGAGCCGAAGTTCATCGTGTGCGACGAGCCTGTGAGCGCGCTGGACGTTTCCATCCAGGCGCAGATTCTGAACCTGCTTCAGCAGCTTCAGAAGGAGCGCGGTCTGACCTATATGTTCATCACACACAATCTCTCCGTGGTCAAGCACATCTCCCACTCCATTTTGGTGATGTATCTGGGCTGCCAGGTGGAAAAGTGCGGCTCCAAGGAGCTGTTCCGCCAGCCGCTGCACCCGTACACCAAGGGTCTGCTTGCGGCCATCCCCATCCCGTCCATCCATGCCGAGCGCAAGGAGGTCATCATGAGCGGCGAGGTCGTCTCGCCCATCAACCCCAAGCCCGGCTGCCGCTTTGCCGCCCGCTGCCCCTATGCCGATGAAGCGTGCGCGGCCTCGCGTCCGCCGCTGGAAGAGGTGCTGCCCGATCATTTCGTGGCCTGCCACCATGTGCGCAAGATAAACGAGCTGTGAAAGACCCCTTTAACAAATGGTACGCGCGCGGCTGGCGGCGTGCCGTGGACGAAAACGGCAAGACGACCATGGTGTACGAGGGGGAATACTATACCCTCGGAGCCGATAAAACGGCGCTGCGGCGCAAAAAAACCGAGGCGGCGCTGCTGTTTGCCATCCACGCGCTGGTGTATCTGGCCAGCGCGGTGGTCGTGTCCGACGGCGCGATGTGGCGCTGGGTGGGCCTGTTTCAGATTTTAACGCTGCTGCCCGCGATCTACCTTGCCATGGGCACGGTGCGCTTTTGTCTCGGCGGTGAAATGCTCACTTACCGCGACTGGCACGCGGGGCCTGTGCGCCTTAGGCGCGCGTCGGCTTTCAGCACGGCGCTCGGCGCGGCCACGCTGGCGGCGGAGATCGTTTACATGGTGCTGTTTGACTGCGTGCTGTGGCGCGAGACGCTGTTTGCGGCGGAGATACTTGTTTATACACTCGCGGCGATGGGCATCGGGCGCTTTTGCCGCCGGAACCATTTCCGCATCATCGACCCAACGAAAGAGGAAAACTGATATGTACGAAAAACTGCTCAGTCCGCTGAAAATTGGCGGCATCACGGTGAAGAACCGTATGTTTTCAGCGCCGACGTCCATGGCGGAGCTTGGTGCGGACGAGCATTATTCCAAGGAAAATATAGAATATTACAAGCTTCGCGCGCTGGGCGGAGCGGCGGTGGTGCCGGTGGGCGATGTGATCATCGACCTTGAAACCGGTCGCAGCCATCCCCAGCAGGTGGGCATCAACGACCCGTCGGCGGCGCCGTATCTGTGCGCGGTGGCGGACGCCATCCATGCCGGCGGGGCGATGGCTTCGGTGGAGATCGACCACGGCGGCGCCCTGTGTGCGCCGGAGTTCATCGGCGGCCGGTGCGCCATCGGCCCCTCCGGCTACATCGACCCCTGGGGCGATGAGGTCAAGGAGATGACCGAGGAGCAAATTTATTGGCTGGCGGATAAATACGCCGAGGCGGCGGCCAATGCCAGGGATTTCGGCTTTGATATGGTCATGCTCCACGGCGGCCATGGCTGGCTCATTCACCAGTTCATCAGTCCCGTCACGAACCACCGGACGGACAAATGGGGCGGCAGTCTTGAAAACCGGATGCGCTTTTGCCTGCTCGTGATCGAGCGGATGCGCGCGGCGGTCGGGCGGCAGTTCCCGATCGAGATCCGCATGAGCGGCACGGAATATATCGAAGGCGGCTACGGGCTGGACGAGGGCATCGAGATCGCCAAAATGCTCGACGGCAAGGTCGATCTCATCCACGTTTCCGCCGGCAGCCAGCAGGAGGATTTCTCTGCCGTGCTGATGCATCCGGGCGCGTTTCAAAACGATATGCACAACGCCTATCTGGCTGCGGAGATCAAGAAGCACGTGAAAACGCCGGTTTTGTCCGTGGGCGCGTTCAACATGCCGGACGACATGGAGAAGTTCCTTGCGGAAACGGGCGTGGACTGCATCGCCATGGGGCGCGCGCTTGTGGCCGATCCCTTCCTGCCGCGCAAGGTGATGGAAGGACGCGTGGAGGATATCACGACGTGCATCCGCTGCGGCGAGTGCCAGTCGGGCATGATGAAAAACCGCGTGATGCGCTGCTCTGTTAACCCCTACATCGGGCGCGAGTGCGAGGTGTTCCACCCGCAGCCGACGTATAGGAAGAAGAAAGTCCTCATCGCGGGCGGCGGCCCGGCGGGCATGGAGGCGGCGCTGCGCTGCATCGAGCGCGGCCACGAGGCCATTTTGTGCGAGGCATCGGATAAGCTGGGCGCGCTGCGCTTTGCGGATAACGACTGCTGGTTCAAGCTTCCGATGCGCCGCTGGCGCGACCGTCAGGCGGAAAAGGTCCTGCGCTCGGACGTGCAGGTGCGGCTGAACACCCGTGTCACGGCGGAGCTTGTGGCGGAGATCGGGCCGGATGTGCTCATTGCGGCGGTGGGCGGCGAGCCGTTTGCCGTGCCGGTGCCGGGCGCGGATGGGGACAATGTGATCTTCGGCGCGTACATCACGCCGGAAACGAAAATTGCGGACACCGTGGTGGTCATCGGCGGCGGCTTCATCGGCTGTGAGGAGGCCGTGGATCTGGCGAAAAAGGGCCACGATGTGACCATCCTTGAAATGCTCGATGAGCTTGCGGTCAACTGCGGGCGGATGCACCGGCTGGCGCTGGAGCATGAGCTCGGGCATGAAAACATCCACAAGGCCACGGGAATGCGCTGCACGCGCATCGAAAAAGACGGTGTGTATGCTGCCGACCGGGATGGAAACGAGGTTTTCTACCCCTGCGGCACGGTGGTGATGGCCTCCGGTATGCGCTCGCGCACGGAGGAAGTTGAGGCGCTGCGCGGTCTTGTGAAGGAGTTTTACGTCATTGGCGATGCGCGCAAGGCCTCGAAGATCATGAACGCCACCCGCGATGCTTATGACGCCGTGGCAACACTGGGTTATATGTGACAGGAGGGATCGATATGTATACGACCGAACAGCTCACACAGCGCTGGGAGGACCAGCGCGCCATCAAAAATCTGATGGGCAAATACGCAAACATCGTCATCTTAAACCGTGAGCAGGAGCTTTTTGAGCGCTTCTGGAGCGACAACGAGCCCACGCTGGCCTTTAACGACGGCGTGTATCGCGGCACGGAGGCCGTGAAGGGCTATTACGAGGCCTGCCGCGCGCGCAACGCGCTGGTGGCGCAGCTTCTGCAAAAGCGCTTCCCGGAGCGCCTCGGCGGCATGAGCGAGGAAGAGATCTACGGTATCGGCCCGTTCAAGGTCATGCCCATGTACTGCCCCATCATCGAGGTCGCGGGCGACGGCGAAACGGCCAAGGGCCTTTGGTATTGCCAGGGCGCGCGCAACGATGTGGAGTCCTGCGGACCCCGCGCCCACTGGACGCTGGGCTGGTTTGCCGTGGACTTCATCCGCACGGCGGACGGCTGGCGCATCTGGCATATGCAGTATCTCAACGACGTCGACTGCACCTGCGGCCAAAGCTGGGGCAAGCCCGCCGTGGAATACCCCGATCTGCCGGAGTTTGCGCCGCTGAAGGACTTTTGCTATCCCGCCTACACCGAGGCGAAGACCATTCGCGAATACTACACGCCGAACCGTCCCATCACCTGCGCGCCGGCCATCCCCGAGCCGTACGAGCACTTTGCGGACACGTTCAGCTACGCGGTGTGAAAGGAGGAGAACGCAATGTATAAGAAAGATTATACGGACGACGAACTCATCGCCCGCGTGTGGGACATCGAGGAGATCAAAAAGCTCGTTTACAAGCGTGGCGTTTATATCGCGAACGACTGGCGCGAGCGCGAGCTGGATGAGCTTTGGGTGAAAAAGCCCGAAAACCGGAAAACGGCCTCCTTCGGCAAAAACATCGGCTGGTATGTCGGCATGGAGAACATCCGCGCGTGGTACGGCAAAACGCACGGCGCTGGCTATCTTGCCTTCCATCCGGCGAGCACCGGTCTTGTGGAGCTGGCCGGCGATGGCCAGACGGCCAAGGGCCTGTTTTACTCCATCGCGCAGGAGACCGAGCCCAATGGCGACGGCACGGCCAAGGCGCTTTGGATGCCGGAGAAGGTCGGCTTTGACTTCATCAAGGAAGACGGCGAGTGGAAGATCTGGCATCTGATCGCGGCGGTCGATCTTGTGTGCGAGGCCGGCACCGACTACAGCGAGCAGGATCCCTATCCCAACTATGAATCCGACCCCGTGATGATCGAGTTTGGCACACCCACGGTGCCCTGCCTGTGTCATGATGGCACGTTTAACTGGTGGGACGATTATCCCGCCATGCCGGAACCGTATTGGACATTTACCGACGACATCAGCTATGGCCCCGAGGGCTGGAAGGCACCGAAGGGCAAGCACTATGGCGCCCGCGAAGGGAGGAACTACAAATGAAAGAGCTTTCCCTGCATCAGCGCATCCAAAACGCCGCTGCCTCGCAGGAGGTGGAAAACGTCAAGGCCCGCCACACCTATTATCACGGCCGTGCCGACGCCACCGGCGAATGGGATAATATCTGGGCCATGAACAAAAACGCTGCCTGGGCGCACGCCTTTGGCCGTATGCGCGGCGGCGATCAGGTTTGGTATGGCTCCGTTACGCAGTACGATAAAATGTGCTTTGAAAACTGGCTGAACATCTATGAGCGCTTCCCCGAGGTGGGCGGCAAGGACCCCCGTCCGCTCATGGAGGCCAGTGTGCATACCCTCGTCACGGACGTGATCGAGGTCGCGGCGGACGGCCAGAGCGCGCGCGGCTCGTTCATCACGCCGGGCGTGATCCATTCGCGCCTTACGGACGATGGCAAGCCCTACTGCAACGTGCTCTGGGAGCGCTATGGCTCCGATTTCGTGCTGGAGGACGGCGAGTGGAAGTATCTGCATGAGCATGTCTGCCCCGACATCCTCACGCGCATGGATATGTTCGACTGGGCCCACGGCGAATATGAGCGCCTGACCTCGCCGAACCCGATGGAAGGGCCTCCTCCCACGCTGGGCTCGCCCCCCGTGACCGACCCCGGCCCGATGCATATGCCGTATTCGGTGCTGGATAAGCCGCGCAACACCTGCCCCTGGCCCGAGCCGTACGAAACGCTCGATAACAACAACACCTATGCGTCCCTTGTGGACTGAATAACGCCGGCGCACAGGAAAAAACCCTGTGCGCCGTGTTAAAAAGGAGAGCGATACCCTATGAACAAATTCTATCCGCATCTGTTTGAGTCCTTCACGGTTAAGGGCCTCACATTCCGCAACCGGCTTTTTTCCGCGCCGAACATGATGTGCATGATGGACGCGCAGGGCTACCCCATGCCGTCCATGATCGCGTACTACGCCGAAAAAGCGCGCGGCGGCGCGGCGGTGGTCACGCTGGGCGACACGCCCGTTGACCGCGAGCACGCGGCGTCCAATCCGCGCAGCTTCAATCTCGATTATCACAACCGCAACGCGGTGCTGCCGTATATTTCGGAGCTCGCCATGGCCATCCACGAGGGCGGCGCCATCGCCAGCCATGAATTAAACCACGCCGGCATGTACGCCTCGCCCGATGCCAATGGCGGCAACGAGCCCATCGGCCCGGTGGATTTCTACCGCGACTGGGACGGCGTGCAGGTGCGCGCCATGACCGAGCAGGACATGGACGATGTGGCCGAGCATTTTGCCGAGTGCGCCGCGCTTTTAAAGGACGCAGGCTACGATATGTGCCTGCTGCACGGCGGCCACGGCTGGCTTTTGGGCCAGTTTCTCTCGCCGTATTACAACA
>CAYROZ010000026.1:0-18343 GCA_964426125.1 uncultured Oscillospiraceae bacterium | reverse complement strand
GTGAGGATGGTGCCCTCGGCGGGCTTCATCACGGCCTTGTAGGCGGCGTCCACGCCGGTTTGCAGCGCCACGGCAAATTCCGCGGCGGAGGCGGTTTCCAGCCCCTTCAGCCCCTTGGCCAGCCCCCGGAACAGAAGGCTTGTGATCACGCCGGAGTTGCCGCGCGCGCCGCGAAGCTGGGCCGAGGCCACGCGGTCGGCCGCCTGGCCGACGGTGGTGACGTTGTTGCGGCGCAGATCGGTGCAGGCCGCCGTCATGGTAAGGCGCATATTGGTGCCGGTGTCGCCGTCGGGGACGGGGAATACGTTGAGCTCGTTGAGCCGCTGTTCATTGGCCTGCAGGGCGTCGCCCGCGCACAGGATCATGTCCCGGAATGCTGCGCTGTCTATATATTCTCTCAATTCTCTTTACCTCGAATGTCAAAAAGTCTCAATCCATAACCATGGAGTCGATGTAAACGTCCACACGCTCGACCGGCACACCGGTGACGGCATGGACTTTGTAGCTGACCTCGTTCATGATGCTCTCGGAAAGGGCCGAGAGATTCACGCCGTGGTCGACCACAATGTGCAGCTCCACGGAAACCGCTCCGTCATCGGCGAAGTAGACCTTCACGCCCTTTGACATGGATTCACGCCGCAGAAGCTGCCATACGCCGTCCTTGCGGCTGGCCATGCCCTTGACGCCGAAGCAGTTGGACGCGGCGTCGCCGACAATGTTGGTGAAGACCTCGGGCGTGATGTTGATGAGACCTTTTTCACTGGATTTTCGTATCATATCGTCAGACCTCCTTTGACCGAGCTCAGTCTATGTCTGAGTTTGTATAAGTTTTTCAATATTATTGGCAGTCTAATATTATAGCGTAAAATCCATTCGGATACAAGGGGAAATTTTACGATCACTATATCTAGTAATCTTGCGGAATTCTGTTTACATATGCGGGGCGGTGTGGTACAATAACAAGGTATGCTGGTAAAATAACAACATCGAAATGTGTGACAACCACATAAAAAAGTGAAAAACTATACGACAGGAGATGTGAATATGAAGCGAATCCGAAAGACCATGGACGGCAACAACGCCGCCGCTCATGTGTCCTATGCCTTCACCGAAGTCGCAGCCATCTACCCCATCACGCCATCGAGCCCCATGGCGGACTATGTGGACCAGTGGTCGGCGGCCGGCCAGAAAAACCTGTTCGGCACCACCGTTCGCGTGCAGGAGATGCAGGCGGAGTCCGGCGCGGCCGGCGCGGTGCACGGCAGTCTCAACGCCGGCGCCCTGACCACCACCTACACGGCCAGCCAGGGCCTGCTTCTGATGGTCCCGAACATGTACAAGATCTCGGCGGAGCTGCTGCCGGCGGTGTTCCATGTCACGGCGCGCGCCGTGGCCACGCACGCGCTTTCCATCTTCGGCGACCACTCCGACATCTACGCCTGCCGTCAGACCGGCTTTGCCATGCTGGCGGAAACGAACCCGCAGGAGGTCATGGACCTTTCGCCCGTGGCCCACATGGCGGCGCTGAAGGGCCGCGTGCCGTTCATCAACTTCTTCGACGGCTTCCGCACCTCCCACGAGCTGCAGAAGATCGAGGTGTGGGACTATAAAGATCTGGCCGAGCTGCTGGATATGTCCGACGTGGAGGCCTTCCGCGCCCGCGCGCTCAACCCCGAGCGTCCCGTGATGCGCGGCAGCCACGAAAACGGCGACATCTTCTTCCAGAACCGCGAAGCCTCCAACCGCTACTACGACGCCGTGCCCGGCATCGTGGAAGACTGCATGGCGAAGATCAACGACCGTCTCGGCACCGACTATAAGCTCTTTAACTACTACGGCCATCCCGAGGCCGAGCGTGTGATCGTGGCCATGGGCTCGATCTGCGACGTGGCCGAGGAGGTCATCGACTATCTCATGGCCCGCGGCGAGAAGGTCGGTCTTGTGAAGGTGCGCCTGTATCGTCCGTTCGCGGCCGATCGTCTGCTCGAGGCCATTCCCGCCAGCTGCAAAAAGCTGGCCGTGCTCGACCGCACGAAGGAGCCCGGCGCGCAGGGCGAGCCGCTTTACATGGACGTGGCGCTTGCGCTGGCCAATGCCGGTCGTTCGGATGTTACGGTCATCGGCGGCCGCTACGGTCTCGGCTCGAAGGATACGCCGCCGTCCAGCGTTTTCGCCGTGTACGACGAGCTGAAAAAGGACGAGCCGAAGCGCCAGTTCTCCGTTGGCATCGTGGACGACGTGACGCATCTGTCTCTGGAGGAAAAGAGCGCGCCCGACACCGAGCCCGAGGGCACCATCAAGTGCAAGTTCTGGGGTCTCGGCGGCGACGGCACCGTTGGCGCGAACAAAAACTCCATCAAGATCATCGGCGACTACACCGATAAATACGTTCAGGCGTATTTCCAGTACGACTCGAAAAAGACCGGCGGCGTGACCATCAGCCACCTGCGCTTTGGCGACAAGCCCATCAAGAGTCCGTACTACATCGGCAAGGCCAACTTCGTGGCCTGCCACAACCCCTCCTATGTGGACAAGGGCTTTAAGATGGTGCAGGACGTCGCGCCCGGCGGCGTGTATCTGATCAACTGCCAGTGGAAGCCCGAGGAGCTCGAACAGCACATCGACGGCGCCTCCCGCCGCTACATTGCCCGGAACAACATCCAGCTTTACACCATCGACGCGATCGATCTGGCGCTGGAGATCGGCATGGGCAAGCGCACCAACACCATTTTGCAGTCCGCGTTCTTCACGCTGGCCAAGGTCATGCCCGGCGAAGAGGCCGTGCAGCACATGAAAGAGGCTGCCACCAAGAGCTACAGCAAGAAGGGTCTCGACATCGTGGAGATGAACCACAAGGCCATCGATCTGGGCGCGAATGCGTTTGTGAAGATCGACGTGCCCGCGTCCTGGGCCGAGGCCGAGGATACGCCCGATGCCGCCGTGGCCGGAGACCGTCCCGAGCTTGTGAAGATGGTGCGCGATATTCTCACGCCCGTGGACAAGATGGACGGCGACAGCCTGCCCGTTTCCGCCTTCGTCGATCACGCCGACGGCACGTTCCAGCTGGGCGCTTCCGCCTATGAAAAGCGCGGCGTGGCCGTGACCGTTCCGCGCTGGGATGCGGAAAAGTGCATCCAGTGCAACAAGTGCGCCTTTGTCTGCCCGCACGCGACCATCCGCCCCTTCGCCCTGACGGACGAGGAGCTTTCCGCCGCCCCCGAGGCCACCAAGGCCGCGCCCTTCAAGGCCGGCGCCGGCAAGGGCAAGTATCAGTTCTCCATGGCGGTCAGCCCGCTTGACTGCATGGGCTGCGGCGTTTGCATCGGCGAGTGCCCCACGGGCGCCATCCAGATGGTGCCGCGCGAGGAGGAAAGCGAGCAGGAGGCCGTGTGGGACTACATGGTCGAAAAGGTCGCGCCGAAGAAGGAGCTTGTCGGCATGACGGTCAAGGACAGCCAGTTTGCCCAGCCGCTGCTGGAGTTCTCCGGCTCGTGCGCCGGCTGCGCTGAAACGAGCTATGCGCGACTGATCACGCAGGTGTGCGGCGACCGTATGTATATCTCCAACGCCACCGGCTGCTCGTCCATCTGGGGCGGCCCGGCGGCCACCAGCCCCTACACTGTTAATAAGGAAGGCCGCGGCCCCGCCTGGGCCAACAGCCTGTTCGAAGATAACGCCGAGCACGGCTTCGGCCTGTATCTGGGCCAGAAGGCCATCCGCGAGAGCCTTGTGGACAAGACCCGCGCGCTGCTGGAATCGAATGCCTGCCCCGCCCTGCGTGAGGCGGCGCAGAACTGGCTTGACACCGTCAACGACGGCAAGCTCAACGGCCCGGCGACCGAGGCCTATGTCAAGGCGCTGGAGGAAAACGTAAACACCATCGACGACACGCTCGCCTTCTTCGAAAGCGAAAAGGCCGCCGCCATCCCCGCCGAGACGCGCGAGAAGCTGCTGGCCGACGCCAAGGCCCACAAGGCTGCCGGCGGCAAGTGGTGCACCTGCCCCGCCTGCGCGCTGGGCGCGGAGATTCTGGAGAAGAAGGACTACCTGCGCAAGAAGTCCGTTTGGATCTTCGGCGGCGACGGCTGGGCCTACGACATCGGCTTCGGCGGCCTTGACCACGTGCTTGCCCAGGGCGAGGATGTCAACGTCATGGTGTTCGATACCGAGGTGTACTCCAACACCGGCGGCCAGGCCTCCAAGGCCAGCCAGATCGGCCAGGTGGCCCAGTTTGCTGCGGCCGGTAAGGCGCTGGCGAAGAAGAGTCTCGCCGGCATCGCCATGACCTACGGCTATATCTACGTGGCCCAGATCGCCATGGGTGCCAACCCTGCCCAGGCGCTCAAGGCCATTGCCGAGGCGGAGGCCTATCCCGGCCCCTCGCTCATCATCGGCTACGCCCCCTGCGAGATGCACTCCATCCGCGGCGGCATGACCAACTGCCAGGCCGAGATGCGCAAGGCGGTCGAGTGCGGCTACTGGAACCTGTTCCGCTATAACCCCGCGCTGCTGGCTGAGGGCAAAAACCCCTTCACGCTTGACAGCAAGACCCCCACGGGCTCTTACCGCGACTTCATCATGAACGAGGCGCGCTACTCCTCGCTGACCCGCGCCTTCCCCGACCGCGCGGACGAGCTGTTCGCCAAGGCCGAGCAGACCGCCAAGGAGCGCTTCGCCAACCTTGAACTGCAAAAGGCCATGTATGAAAAAGAGGCGCAGGACAACGCCTGACGCCCAAAGCCAATGACAACCAAAGCCGCACGACCAATTTGGCCGTGCGGCTTTTGAAAAACGGAGGGAACGTTCATGACGGAAAAGGAAAAAATGCTCGCGCAGAAGCTGTACACGCCCGGTCGCGACCCCGAACTCATCGGCGAGCAGCACACAGCCAAGGCGCTGTGTCAGCAGTATAACGCCCTGCATCCGGCGGATGCGGAGGGCCAGCGTGCGCTGATGCAAACGCTGCTGGGCAGCACCAAGGGCAGCTTCAACATCGTGGCGCCGTTCTGGTGCGATTATGGCTACAACATCTCCATCGGCGAAAACTTCTTTGCCAACCACAACACGGTCATCCTCGACTGCGCGCCGGTAACATTTGGCGACAACGTGTTCGTTGCGCCGGACTGCGGCTTCCATACCGCCGGACATCCTGTCGATTTTGAGCGCCGCAATCAGGGTCTTGAATACGCCTGGCCCATCACGGTGGGCGATAATGTTTGGATCGGCGCGGGCGTGCAGGTGATGCCGGGCGTTACCATCGGCAGCAATGTGGTCATCGGCGGCGGCAGCGTGGTGGTGAAGGATATCCCGGACAATGTGGTGGCTGTGGGCAATCCCTGCCGCCCCATCCGCGCCATCGGCGATGCCGACAGGTTGACCAACTGGGAGCGATGAAATCGTGTTTGCCCTTATCTCCGACCGGTTCTTGACAGATGATTGGATAGACGATATAATAAGGGTACAAAAAGGGCGCTGCGACAAGCGGTTGTTCCTCGTGTTAGTTACAAGTTTCTAATAGAAACCGTCACTTTGCCGAGTGGCGGTTTCTGCTTTTTACTCTGATCGTTATAGTCCAAAAAAGAACATGAAACGTCAATGTAATCGGCATATCCTCACCCCCTTTCGGGTGGTGTGGAACAACCGCCTGCCGTTGTGCAGCGCCCCGGTGCGGAAAGCACCACAGACAAAATATCACAGAATATGACAAAAAGCAAGCGTATAAAAAGGGCTGCTGCAAGTACTTTGCAGCAGCCCTTTTGGCGCCCATGTCAGACAGAAGCGGGGGCGCGGCGCTGTTCCTCGGCCAGCTCGTGCATAGCCTCCGTGGCGAAGTGGAGCTTGGTGAGGGGGTTCTTCGCCGTGAGCGGATAGAGCCAGTAGCTGTCGTCCGCCGTGGCCAGATCGATGGCGTCGCCGCGGCCTTTGAAGTCGAATTCGATGTGGCAGCTCATCATACTCTGCGGCGAGCGGTTGAGCGAAAAGGCAGTGCCGTCGTCCAGCGTGCCGGTCACGGTGAAGCCATCGTAATCGTGGCGCAGATGCACCTTGCCGATGTCCCTGAATTTGTGGAAGCTGGAAACCAGCAGCTCCAGCCGCGCCTCGTCCTCAAAGCAGTAGCGGCCCTCGCGCACCTCGCGCGTTACGTTCTCGCGCTCCCATCGATACCAGTCGGGCACATGGGTGAACACATCCTCGCCGTCCAGCCGGGCCAGACAGCCGTATTCGTCCATGCGCCAGCGCGCGCCGCATTCGGTGCACCAAAGCTGGGTGTATTCGCTGGTCATCGCGTGTTCCCGGCCGCAAACGGGGCACTGGTAGAGGATGCGGTGGATGTTGTGGGCGCGGAAGCGGCTGGGGATGCGGATGCGGTTTTCGCGCTGCCAGGCGTATTCGTCGTATTGGAAGGCATCTTCGATGCGCTTTTGTATCTCGGCGGCGGAGAGCGTTTCCACTTCCTCGCGCGTGACGACCTGGATCAGCTCGCTGTCGCAGCGCACGGGGCGCACAGGCTTTTTGCACCACTGGGGCGAGTTCAGGAAGTTGCCGTGCTGCATGAATACCACCACGGGCACATGGCACTGCTTGGCAAGCTTGCCCAGCGCGCCGTCGATCTTTTCGTTCACACCGGCCAGACTGTAGCGTGCCTCGGGGTAGATGGTCACGATCATCTTCTGTTTTTTGAGAATGTTGATGATGTGCTTGACCACGGGCAGCTGCTGGGTGAACTTGCGCTTGCCGATGCCCCCGGCGGAGCGCAGCAGCCATTCGCGCCCGGCGAACTCCTCCACGGAGATGATCCAGTAGCTGCGGTGCGGGAATGTGGCGCGGATGGCCATGGGAAAATCGCGCATACTGGCATGGGTGGCCAGCATGAGATAGGGCTTTTCCAGTCCCTCGCAGTTGGTTTTCTTAATGGTGGCGGAAAACGGGTCCGCCATGAAAAGCGAGCCGATCCACTCCACGGGCATCAGATAGCGCTTGGGCGTGGGCGGCTTGAGGGTCATGTTGAACTTCTGTTTGGGGTCAAACTGCATAAAAAAGCTCTCCTTATGTCGGGTAAAACGTTGCGTCTACCTTACCATAGGAGAGCTTTTTATACAAGTTTTTTGATGTATTTTTACTCGATGCCGGTCATGTCGTAGTGGTCAAGCCAGTCGCTGGCCTTTTCGCACACGGCGCGCAGCGTTTCGCTTTCAAACGGGGAGGGAAGGCCCGAGGCCTTGAGAAGCTCCGTGAAGGTTTTGGTGCCGGCAAGCTTGGTGTAGGCGTAGTACTGCTGCCATGCGGCCTCGCGGTCGGACTCGATGGCGGCCCAGAAATACAGGCTCATCGTTTGCGCCAGGCAGTAATCGATGTAGTAAAACGGGGAATTATAGATGTGCTGCTGTCTCTGCCAGCGGCGGCCCTCGCCATAGAAGGGAAGATCGGAGTCGAGGCGGATCCACGGCAGGTAAACGGCGGCGAGCTCCTTCCATGCCTCGTGGCGCTCGGCGGGGTTCATGTCCGGCTTTTCGTACACGACGTGCTGGAAGTGGTCGACCAGCGTGCCATAGGGAATGAAGGTGAGCGCGGAGGCCAGATGGGAGTAGCGGAACTTGCGCGCGTCGGAGCCGAAGAAGTCCTCCGACCACGGCCAGGCGAAAAACTCCATGCTCATCGAGTGTACCTCGCAGGCCTCCATGCTGGGCCAGTGGTAGCTCATGGGCACGATGTCGCGCGCGGTCCAGGCCTCGAAGGCGTGGCCGGCCTCGTGGGTCACGACTTCCACGTCGTGCTGGGTGCCGTTGAAGTTTGCGAAGATGAAAGGCGTTTTATACTTGGCGATCTCCGTGCAGTAGCCGCCGGCCTGCTTGCCGGGCTTCGACAGCACGTCCATCAGCTCGTTGTCGAGCATATGGTCGATGAAAACGCCGGTCTCATCGCTCAGCTCGTGGTAGAATTTGCGGCCTGCGGCCAGAATGTCCTCGCTGGTTCCGGCGGGCGTGGGGTTGCCGGAGCGGAACTCCAGATCGGCATCGGCATGGTTGAGCGGATAGCTTTTGCCAAGACGCTTGGCCTGCGCGCGGTAAAGACGGTCGGCCACCGGCACGACGTACTGGCGCACGGCCTCGCGGAAGCGCTCCACATCCTCCTTGCCGTAGCAGTTGCGCGTCATGCGGTAGTAGCCGAGCTGGGTGTAGCCGTCGTAGCCGAGCTTGCGGCCCATCGCGTCGCGCAGATGCGTCAGCTCGTCGAACAGGCGGTCAAGCTCGCCGCCCACGGAATCGAACCAGGTGCCCACGGCGATCCAGGCCGCGCGGCGGCGGTCATCGTCGGGATCCTTCATGAACGGGCCCATCTGGGCCACGGTGTAAATGCCGTCTTCAAAGGGGATCTGGGCGGAGGCGATCAGCTTGTTGTATTCGGTGGTCAGGGCGTTTTCCTTTTGCAGGTCGCCCACGATCTCCGGCGAGAAGGCCTTGAGCGAAAGCTCGGTGTTTTTAAACAGAAGGTCGCCGTATTTGGCCTCGAAATCGGGACGGAAGCGGCTTTGCGTCAGCGCGACGGACCAGGCCATGAGCCCCTCCTGCAAAAGCGGGAGCGTTTCGTCGGCATAGTCGGATTCCGCGTCGTAGAATTCGTCGCGCGTGTCGATGGAGTGGCGGATGGAGGCAAGGGTGAATTCGCTTTCCATCTCGGCGGCGTATTTGTCCTTGGCCAGGAAAACGGCCTCGGCCTCGGCAAAGGTCTCGGCGGCGTTCAGCTGCGCCGTGAAGTCGGCAAGCTTTGCAAGCACCTCGTCCTTTTCCGGGCGGGTGTAGGGCATTTCGGAAAATTTCATTTTCGTTCCTCCAGGATGATTTTCTGCCATCTATTGTAGCACAAATTCCACTTTCCGCAAGTGCGGCGGCCGGGGGCGAAGGGACAATGCGCAAAGGAGATTGATTTTCCTGTCTTGATGTGATAATATATCGTAGATTAAAAGGGCGTATCTTTGTTGTTCGCCAATTATTTAACCGAAATAGAGGCTAGGTTTATGGATAAATACGTCATCCGGGGCGGCCACGAGCTGCACGGCGAAGTGAGCATCTCCGGCGCGAAAAATGCGGCCGTTGCCATCATTCCCGCAGCGATCATGGTGCGCGGCGTGTGCCGGCTGGAAAATCTGCCCCAGATCAGCGATACCGATACCCTCCTGCGCATCCTCACCTTCATGGGCGCGAAGGTGCGCATGATCAATCCCAGCACGGTCGAGATCGACTCGACCAACGTGCAGATGGACGTTCTGCCGGACGAGATGTTCGAGCTGACCCATCGCATCCGCGCCAGCTATTACCTCATCGGCGCGATGCTCGCGCGCTTTGGCCGCGCCAAGAGCACCATGCCCGGCGGCTGCAACTTCGGTGAGCGGCCCATCGACCAGCATCTGAAGGGCTTTGCCGCCCTCGGTGCGGAGATGGAGCTGACCGGCGGCTATATCCTTGGCGAAACGCCGAACGGCCGCTGCGTTGGCAGCCACATCTATCTGGACAAGGTCTCCGTGGGCGCCACGGTGAACATCATGCTGGCGGCGGTGCTGGCCGAGGGGCGCACCGTGATCGAAAACGTTGCGCGTGAGCCGCACGTGGTCGATCTGGCCAACTTCCTCAACTCCATGGGCGCGGATGTGCGCGGCGCGGGCACCGATGTGATCAAGATCCGCGGCGTGCGCGAGCTGCATGGCGGCAGCTATACGCTCATTCCCGACCAGATCGAGGCCGGCACCTACATGGCGGCCGTGGCCGCGGCGGGCGGCGCTGTGAAGGTTTGCAGCGTGATCCCCAAGCACCTCGACTGCATCTCTGCCAAGCTGCGCGAAATGGGCGTGCAGGTGGAGGAGGGGGACGACTACGTCCTCGTGCGCCGCAGCCGCCCGCTGCGCCGTACCGATGTGAAAACCATGCCGTATCCCGGCTTCCCGACCGATATGCAGCCGCAGATCACCACCGTTCTTGCCTGCGCCAAGGGCACGAGCGTTGTGACCGAGGGTGTTTACGACGGCAACCGCTTCAAATACATCGCGGAGCTGATCAAAATGGGCGCATCCATCCGCGTGGACGGCCGCGTGGCCGTTGTGGAGGGCGTGGACGCTTTGAGCGGCGCGCGCGTGCGGGCGCATGACCTGCGGGCCGGTGCGGCTATGGTGATCGCGGGCCTCGCGGCCGAGGGCGAGACGCAGGTGGAGGACATCCACTTCATCGAGCGCGGCTACGAAAGCTTTGTAGAAAAGCTCACGGCGCTGGGCGCGGACATCGCCTGCGTTCCCATCGAGGAACCCGAGCCGGAAACGGCGCAGAACGCCGGCTGATGCAGCTGAGCCTTTTTGCCAGCGGCTCCGGCGGCAACTGTGCGCTGGTTCGCTGCGGCGGCGTGCGTCTGCTGATCGATGCGGGCATTTCCGCCCGCGCCATCCGCCGGGCGCTGGCCGATGCGGGCACGGCGCCGTCGGAGCTGAACGGCATCCTTATCACACATGAACATTCTGACCATGTTTCGGGTCTGACCGTGCTGCTTAAGCACGACCCCGTTCCGGTCTTCTCCCCCGGGACGGTGGCCTCGCATATAAGCTGGGCCTATCCCGGGGTCGCCGATTTTTTGGAGCGCGTGCAGCCGGAGCAGCCCATCGAATTCGGTGCGGTGCGCGTCACCTGCTTTCCCACGCCGCACGACACGGATCAAAGCGTGGGCTGGCGCATCGAGTCGCCGGAGGGAACGCTGGCCTTCGCCACGGACACCGGCCATGTGACCGACACGATGCGGCGGTATCTGGCGGGCGCGGACGCGGTGGTCATCGAGGCAAACCACGATGAGACCATGCTGCGTGAAGGGCCGTATCCCGCGTATCTCAAGCGGCGCATCCTGTCGCCGAACGGCCATCTTTCCAACGCCGACTGCGCCGCGCTGGCGCGCACGCTTGCCGAGAGCGGCACCGGGAAGATCGTTCTGGCGCATTTAAGCCGCGAAAACAACACCCCCGCCAAAGCGCGCGATACCGTGGCGGCCGCGCTGGAGGGCACCGGCGCGCAGCTGTTCGTTGCGCCGCAGCGGGAGCGGCTGGACATTGAGGTGGAGCCATGCTTCGTATAAGCGTCATCTGTCAGGGGAAGCTGAAAGAGAAATATTATGCCGAGGCCTGCGCGGAGTATCTCAAGCGCCTTTCCGCGTTCGGCGCGGTGGAGGTCGTGGAGCTGGCGGAGGATTCCGACATCGCCGCGAAGATCCCCAAGGGCGCGTATGTCATTGCCATGGCCATCGAGGGCGAAAAGCTTTCCAGCGAGGCGCTGGCCAGACGCATGGAAAAGCTGGCGCTTGGCGGAAACAGCCGTCTGTGCTTTCTCATCGGCGGCAGCGAGGGGCTGACCGAAAATGTCAAAAGAGAGGCGGATATGCGCCTTTCCATGTCGGACATGACCTTCCCGCACCATCTGGCGCGGGTGATGGTTCTGGAACAGATCTACCGCGCGTTCACCATAAACGCGGGGACGAAATACCATAAATAAGACAGGAAAAGAACGGAGCGTGCAGAACGATGAGTGACTGGGCACTTCATGAATACGGGGCGGCCTGGGAAAGCTGGCCCAGAGACGAAAAAGGCGAAACGGTGCGTCCGGCCCTGCTGGCGACGTGCTCGCCGCTGGATATGCAGGCGGAAATGCTGCAAAGTATGCTGCGGGCCTATGGCATCCCCAGCATTCGGGTCGCGCCCGGCGACGGGCAGTTTGGCGAACTGATCCTCGGCATGAGCGGGACGGGACTGGACATTTTGGTTCCCGAAACGATGCTCGAGGACGCAAAAGCACTTCTGGAGGCGGAAAACGATGAAGATCAGTCCATGGATGAATGAATACACCCGCTGGCTCGACAGCCCGTCGCTGTCCGAGGAGGAGTGGAAGGAGCTCGACGCCATCCGCGGCAATGAAGAGGAGATCCGCAGCCGCTTCCGCGGGGCGCTGGAATTCGGCACGGCCGGACTGCGCGGCGTGATGGGCGCGGGCATCGGACGGATGAACGTTCATGTGATCCGCTGGGCCACGCAGGCTTTCGCGCAGCTGATCGTATGCGAGGGCGACGAAGCGCGCCGCCGCGGCGTGTGCATCGACTATGACTGCCGCAACCACAGCGAGGAATTCGCGCGCGAGGCGGCCTGCGTATGCGCGGCGAACGGCGTTCATGTGCGCCTGTTTGACGCCCTGCGGCCCACGCCGGAGCTGTCGTTTGCCATTTTGCACTACGGCGCGACTGCCGGCATCAATGTCACGGCCAGCCATAACCCCCGGGAGTATAACGGCTACAAGGTCTACTGGTCCGACGGCGCGCAGCTTCCGCCGCAGCACGCGGCGGCCGTGGCCAAAACCATGGGGGAGCTGGATCTGTTCGCGGATGTGAAAACCATGGACTTTGACGCGGCGCGCGAAAAGGGTCTGATCGAGATCATCGGCGAGGAGACCGACCGCGCGTTCATGGCAAAGGTCATGGCGCAGGGCATCGACAAGGCGGCGGTGAGCGCGGCGGCGAGAAGGCTGAGCATCGTGTTCACGCCGTTTCACGGCTGCGGCTATAAGCTGGTGCCGGAGGCGCTGCGCCGCATGGGCCTTACGAACATCTATCCCGTGCCGGAGCAGATGGTCATCGACGGCGATTTCCCCACGGTGGAAAGCCCGAACCCGGAAAATCCGGAGGGTTTTTATCTGGCTGTGGCGCTGGCCAAGGAGAAAAATGCCTCCCTCATCATCGGCACCGATCCCGACTGCGACCGCGTGGGCGTGATGGCCCGCGACTCGGACGGCGAATACCGCACCATCACCGGCAACCAGATGGGCGCGCTGCTGATGGACTACATCGTTGGCGCCCGCACGCGCACAGGCACCATGCCGCCCAAGCCCGCCATGATCTCCACCATCGTTTCCACGGCTCTGGCGCGGCGCATCTGTGAGAAAAACGGCATCCATTACGACGAGACCTTCACCGGCTTTAAGTTCATGGCCGAGAAGCTTGCGGAGTATAAGCGCGACGGCTCGTATGAGTATCTGATGGCGTTTGAGGAAAGCTACGGCTATATGATGGGCGACTACGTCCGCGACAAGGACGGCGTGACCGCCTCGATGATGATCGCGGAGATGGCGGCGTATTATGACGGCCTGGGCATGACGCTGCTGGACGCCGTGCGCGCGCTGTATGAAAAATACGGCTACTACACCGAGCGCACCGTGAACATCTTCATGCAGGGCGTGGATGGACCGGAGCGCATGGCGGCGCTGATGGCCGGGCTGCGCGCGAATACCCCGGCGGCCATCGCCGGACTGCGTGTGGTGCGTATGCGCGACTATAAGGACGGCACGGTGACGGTGCCGGGCCTCGGCACGGTCGGCAAAACGGAGATCGCCGGGTCGAATGTGTTGTATTTTGAGCTGGAGGATGGCACGAACTTCATCATCCGCCCCTCCGGCACGGAACCGAAGATCAAGGTCTACGTTCTCGCGCGCGGCGACGATGCGGCGGCTTGCGAGGCCACGGCGGAGGCCTGCCGGAGCTATGCGGAAGGTCTCGGAAAGGAGCAATAACCCATGAAAAAACTTATATCCATCGTTTTGATGTTCACGCTGGCCATGGCGCTTTGTGTGCCGTGTCTGGCCGTGAATGCGGGCGAGGCGCGCGCCGTTGTGGGCGCGGATCTGACGCAAAGCCAGATCGAATCGGTGTATTCCGCGTTCGGCGTTTCCCGCGGCGATGTGGAGGAGATCACGGTCACAAACGCCGAGGAGCGCGATTATCTCGAGGGCGTTGTGGATGAGTCCGTCATCGGCACGCGTTCGATCTCCTGCGTTTACATCAAGGTGCTGGACGCCGGCAAGGGTCTGACCGTGCAAAGCTCGAACATCAGCTGGTGCACCAACGAGATGTATCAGGCCGCGATGCTCACCGCCGGCATCACGGACGCCGAGGTGGTCGTGACGGCGCCCTTTACCGTCAGCGGCACGGCGGCGCTCACCGGCATCTATAAGGCCTATGAGGACATCACGGGCCAGAAGCTCGAAACGGAAAACAAGGAAACGGCGGCGGAGGAGCTTGTCATCACGGCCGAGCTTGCCGATGCCACGGACAGCGCCACGGCGCTTTCCATCATCAACGAGCTCAAGCTCATTCTCGATGAAGTGAAGAACATGACGGACGATGAGCTGCGCGAGGAGATCGTGAAGATCGCCGCCTCCTATGGCTACACGCTCACGGACGAGGAGATCGCGAGGATCATCTCCCTGTGCCGCAGTCTGCAGGGGCTGAGCGTGGCGGATCTGCAGGAGCGTATCTCCGGCTTCCAGGACACGGTGGAAAAGCTCAGCGGTGCGGTGGAGCAGGTGAGCTCCTTCGGCGCGAAGATCGCCGCCTTCTTCAATTCCATCGCAGAATTTTTTGCCAAACTGTTCGGCAACGGCTAAAATCGTCGGCACAGGCTGCGCTCAATCGCTTCGACGTAAACGCCAAAGCTTTATCGCGCCGCTGTGCCTCCTCTTCCAAGCCGAATCGCTTCGCTGGATTCGGCTTGGATTTTTTTGTTTAGGAGAGAAGTATGAAAATACAAAGCATTCTCGGCCCGCTGGACACGGCGGCCATGGGACAAACGCTCATCCATGAGCATATTTCCTGCGCGGACTGGTCGATGCGCGCAAACTTTGGCGAACGCTTTTTTGACCGCGATACGATCATCGAAATGGCCAAACGCTGCTTTGCGCCGCTGCGTCAGCACGGCGTGAAAACCATCGTGGACGGCACGCCCATCAACCTCGGGCGCGATCTGCCGCTCATCCGCGATGTGGCCGAGGCCACGGGCATGAATATCATCGCCTCCTCCGGCTTTTATTTTCAGGAGGAGCCGTGGCTCGGCGCGCGCGGGGAGCAGTGGCTTTACGATATGCTCTATCCCGATGCCGAGCGCTGCGGCATCATGAAGTGCGCCGTGGAGGCCGCGGGCGTCACGCCGCTGATGAAAAAGCTGCTGCGTGCCACGGGGCGCGTGGCGGCGGAGCAGAACAAGCCCGTTTTCTGCCACACGGCGAGCAAGGCGGGCATGGGCCTTCCGGCCTTTGAGGAGCTCGGTGCCCATGTTGCGCCGGAGCGCATCGTGCTTGGCCACAGCGGCGACACGAACGACCGCGACTATCTGCTGGCCATCGCGTCCACGGGCGCGTATCTGGGCTTTGACCGCTTCGGCTACTGCGGGCGGGACAATTCCGCGGAAAACCTTGCGGCGAACATCGTGTGGCTGTGCGGGCAGGGGTATCGCGACCGCATTCTCCTCAGCCACGACGCGGCGGTGTATCTGGCCTTTTGGGACGATTGGGAGGTAAGCCGGGCGCAGACCACGGATTTCTGCTTCATCCACGATACCGTTTTGCCCATGCTCATGGCCGGGGGACTGAGCCGACAGGATCTGGTCGTCATGCTGGAGGAAAATCCCCGCCGCCTGTTTGAAGGCGCGTGAAAAGAGCATGAAAACCGCTTCAGTCCAAACTTCGGAAAGCTTCCTGCTCGGGGCGCTGCTGGCCCTGTCCGGCGGCTTGCAGGACGCCTATACCTACACGGTGCGCGACCATGTGTTTGCCAACGCCCAAACGGGCAACATCGTTCTCATGAGCCAGCACCTCATGACCGGCGAGACCGCGGCGGCCCTGCGCTATCTCGCGCCCATCGCGGCGTTTGTGGCCGGGATCGTGCTCACGGAGATCATTCGCCGCGCGGGAAAGCACAGCGCCCGCGTGCACTGGCGGCAAACCGTGCTCGTGTGCGAGATCGCGGTGCTGTTTTGCGTCGGGCTCATTCCCCGGCGCGGCAATGCCCTCGCGTCCATGCTCGTGTCGTTCACCTGCGCCATGCAGGTGGAGGCGTTTCGCAAAATAAACGGCTATGGCTACGCCAGCACCATGTGCATCGGCAACCTGCGCAGCGGCACGGAGGAGCTGTTCCATTATTTCGAGCATCGCGAGCGGCCGCGGCTGCGCAAGGCTCTGTGCTACTATGGCATCATCGCGCTGTTTGCTCTCGGCGCTGGCGTGGGGGCGGCGGCCTGCGCGCCGCTGGGACGCTGTGCCATATGGCTGTCGTGCGCACTGCTGGCTCTGGCGGCGCTGCTGATGGCGCGGGAATACCGCTGATCGCCGGAGGAGACAGCTTCAATACAGCAAAACACAGCGCTCTGCCATGTGGCGGGGCGCTGTTTTTCTGCGTTGCATTTCTGGGCGCGGGTGGAGTATACTTGAAGGCGCTGGTGATGTAATTTAGGCCCAGTTTAGATTGGCGCGGTATGCTGGCCTGTACACTGGGACCGGGAGGGGTCGTTTTGTTTCACATTTTGGTGGTCGATGACGATAAAAACACGCGCCGGCTGATGAAGGCGGTGCTGCAGGGCGGCGGATACACGGTGCTCACGGCCTGCGACGGCGAGGAAGCGCTGACTGTGATGGACACGGAGCACGTGGATCTGGTGGTGCTGGATGTGATGATGCCGAACATGGACGGCTATGAGTTCACGCGCGAGCTGCGTCAGTCACAAAGCGAGCTGCCCATCCTGATGGTGTCGGCCAAGCAGCTGCCTGACGACCGCAAGCAGGGTTTCCTGGTCGGAACGGACGACTATATGACAAAGCCTGTGGACACGGAGGAGATGCTGCTGCGCATCCGCGCGCTTTTGCGCCGGGCCCGCATCGTGAGCGAGCGGCGCATCGAGATCGGGGACGTGACGCTCGATTACGATTCGTTCACGGTTCGCCGCGGTGATGAGGTGCAGGAGCTGCCGCAGAAGGAATTTTTGCTTTTGTACAAGCTTTTGAGCTATCCCGGCAAGATATTCACGCGCATCGAGCTGATGGATGAGATCTGGGGCGCGGAGAGCGACAGCGGCTGGGAGACCGTGACGGTGCACATCGGGCGGCTGCGCCGGCGCTTTGAGGGCTGGAACGAGTTTGAGATTGTGTCCGTGCGCGGACTTGGCTACAAGGCGGTGAAGAAGGTTTGATGGATCCGAAGGAACGCAAGCAGCGCGGCGCGCTGACGCTGCTGTTTTCCATTTTGGTTTTTGTGGTACTGCTGGCGGCGCTGAGTGTGAGCGGCGTTGTGCTGATCCTGTTTCTGCGCGGCGGGCCACGCACGCTGCTGGGACTGCGGCTGAGCGGACGGTATGCGTTCATCGTTTTGATGGCGGTGGTGAGCCTTGTGGTGGGCGCAGTGTTTTCCTATATGTTCGGGCGGGTGTTCATGAGCCCGGTCAACGCGGTCATCAACGCCATGAACCGCCTGGCCTCCGGCGATTTTAAAACGCGCATCCGGTTTTCGTCCTCGCTGGGGCGTCATCCGGTGGTGCGGGAGCTGACGGACAGCTTCAACACCATGGCCGAGGAGCTGGAAGGCACGGAGATGCTGCGCTCGGACTTTATAAACAACTTCTCCCATGAGTTCAAAACGCCCATCGTGTCCGTTGCGGGCTTTGCCAAGCTTCTGCGCCACGGCGATCTGGATGCGGACGAGCGCGACGAATATCTCGGCATCATCGAGGATGAATCCATGCGCCTTTCGGACATGGCCACGAATGTGCTGAACATGACGAAGGTGGAAAACCAGACCATTTTGACGGATGTCACGCGCTTTAATCTGTCCGAGCAGCTGCGCCGCTGCGTGCTGCTGCTGGAGGATAAGTGGACGCGCAAGAATCTGGACATCAATCTGGACATCGGCGAGCATATGATCGAGGGCAACGAGGAGCTTTTGCGCCAGGTGTGGGTGAATCTGCTGGATAATGCCGTGAAGTTTGCGCCGGACGGCGGCACGGTGGAGCTGAGTGTGGCGGAGGAAAACGGCCAGACGCTCGTGCGTGTGGCGAACACCGGCAGCGAGATCGCGCCGGACAAGATCGAGCACATCTGGAACAAGTTTTATCAGGCGGACGAATCGCATACCATGCAGGGCTATGGCATTGGCCTTTCCATCGTGAAGCGGGCGGTGCAGCTGCACGGCGGCACGGTGGGGGCGGAAAGCCGCGAGGATTACACCGTGTTCACGGTGGCGCTGCCGGTAAAGAGCGCGGAATGACGGGCGGAATGGTTTCGTTTCGGTTTATGTTGCTTTTGTAAAATTTTTGGGAAGAATGTCGCCGGAGGGTGTTGAATATCGAGGGCGGATGGTGGTAAAATGCTATCCATTCAAAGCCCGTGCATCCGGGGCACCGTGAAGTCAGGGAGGACCATGAAAGGTGAAACAATACATACTTTATAACCCTTTGTCTGCGTCGGGACGCGGCGAGGAACTGGGACGCTCGGCGGCGGTTTTGCAGCTGGAT
>CAYROZ010000025.1:0-18382 GCA_964426125.1 uncultured Oscillospiraceae bacterium | reverse complement strand
CATGTGTACCCCATGCCGGGCTACAATAAGGTCCACGGCTTCTGGCGCTACGGCGGCTCCTTCTTCGGCACCATGCTCGATACGAACAAATGGGCCAAGATGTACAAAAGCCCCGAGCTTGAGTTCGTGATCAACCAGGACATCTACATGACGCCCGAGACCCGCCATGCGGACGTGATATTGCCCGCGTGCTCGAACCTTGAGCGTGTGGACATCGGCGAGGTGGGCAACTCCGGCAACGGCGGCTACTGCTCGCACTCGCAGACCGGCAACAGCTGGCAGGTGATCGTGTATCAGGACAAGGCCATCGAGCCGATGTGGGATTCCCGCTCGGACTTCTGGATCTTCTCGCAGGTCGCGGCGCGTCTGGGCTGGGGCGAGCAGTTCACGGAAGGCCGCACGGAAGAACAGTGGGCCAAACGCTTCTGGCAGTTCTCCGATCTGCCCAAGCACATCAGCTGGGAGGACTTCAAGAAGAAGGGCTATTACATCCCGCCCGTGTCCTACCACGAGGAGGACAAGGATCCCGAAACCGGCCTTTACGAAAACTGGGACCGCTATCCCGGCTTCCAGTGGTTTGCGGAAAACCGTCCCTGCGACACCATGAACCACAAGATCTTCCAGGAGGAGGGCAAGCTTGGCACCTTCTCGGGCAAGTTTGAGTTCGTGTCCGAGTCGCTGGCCTATTGGGCCCCCGACGACGAGGCGCGCCGCCCCATCCCGAAGTATCAGGATTCGTGGGAGGGCTTCAAGTCCCTGTCCGCCGACCAGTATCCGTTCGGTCTGATCTCCCCGCACCCGCGCTTTGACTACCACACGCATTATCAGCAGCACGCCAAGTGGCTGTGGGAGATCCCGAAAAACCGCGTCATCATTAACGGCAACCCCTATCTGGTCTGCCACATCAATGTGAAGCTGGCCGAGCAGAAGGGCATCAAGGACGGCGACATCGTCCGCATCTTCAACGACCGCGGCAGCTGTCTGATGGTCGCGCGCGTCACGCGCCGCATCAACTACGAAACCATCCATGCCTACACCTCTTCCGGCATCTATAACCCCGTGGAGTACGGCGTGGTGGGCAGCACGGACAAGGGCGGCAGCATCAACGTTCTGGTGCCGGGCCGTCTGATCGGCGACTATGTGCCGGCGATGGCTCCGTACAGCTGCAACATCGACATTGAAAAGAGCGAGGCCGACCCGAACTTCGGCCAGGGCTTCGAGCCCATTCTCGACGCGGTGGACAAGCAGCAGCTGGAAACCGAGCGCCCCATCCGCACCTCCATGCAGGCCGATATGCTGTTCGGCGAGCGGGAGCAATGGCTGCGCGAGCAGCTCAATGACAAGGAGGCTGACTGATATGTGGAAAAAGCCGATGAAAAAACCGGGCATTGCCATCAACTCTGCCCGCTGCATGGCGTGCTACGCCTGCTTCATGGCCTGCAAGGACGAGCACTGCGGCTGGGATACCGCCCTTTCGAAGTCCGAGCCCGAGCTTGGCCAGTACTGGATGAACATCGTGGAGTGGGAGCGCGGCGATAACGAGCGCCGCATCAAGACGGCCACCGTGCCCACGCCCTGCTCCCACTGCGACAAGCCCGCCTGCGTGGCCGCCGGCAAGGACGGCGCGGTGTATAAGCGCGAAGACGGCATCGTGATCATCGATCCGGAAAAGGCCAAGGGCCAGAAGCAGATCGTGGACGCGTGCCCCGTGGGTGCGGTGTACTGGAACGAGGCGGCGCAGATCCCGCAGAAATGCACCATGTGCGCCGAGCTCCTGGACGATCCGGACTACCCCGGCTTCGAGCCGCGCTGCGTGGAGGCCTGCCCCAACCAGGCGCTGGTGTTCGGCGATCTGGCCGATCCTGAGTCCGAGATCAGCAAGCTCATCGCGGCCAACAAGGTCACGCAGCTGGAATGCCTGGGCGATATGGGCTCGAGCGTGGTGCATCTGAACATCCCGAGCGCCTTCCTGGCCGGAACGGTCGCCTATCCCGAGGAGCTTGAGGAGGTCTGCATCGGTGCAAAGGTGGCCATCACCTGCGACGAGACCGGCGAGAGACACGAGATGGAGACCAACTGGGCCGGTGACTATGAGTTTGAGGATCTGCCCAAGGGCAAGACCTGGACGGTGGAGATATCCTTCCCCGGCTTCAAGCCGGTCGTATACACCGGCGAGCGCACCGACCACGACCACTACGTGGGCATCACCTATCTGGAAAAAGAATAAAAAAATTACGGCAGACACGACCCCCTGCGGCGTGTCTGCCGTTTTTTCATTTTCGCCCGCGGGGCTTGAAGCGGTAGCCATAGCGGCGGCTGTGGCAGCGGTTGCAAAGGCGGCCTTCAAAGTGCAGCGGCAGGGCCGCGCCGCACGCGGAGCAGAAGCGGATGTTGTTGCGCAGGTTGTGAAGCAGAATTTGATTGATGCGGTCGGCGGTCTTCTCCCGCTCGTCATACAGCGCGTCGCGGTCGATGGGCACGGAAAACGCCTTGGAGAAGGAGAAATACAAATCGAGCTTGCGGCAGTATAGCTCAAGCTCCGGCAGCGTGTGCGGCGCGCCGTGCTTGTCCGGCAGGGCGGGCTGCTCAATGTCCTCGCCCTGCTTCCACAGCCGCAGAAAGCGGTTAAACAGCGCGAAAAGCTCCTCGTCCGTTTCGTCGAAGGGGATGTTCGCCGCGCGCAGCTCCTGCTGCTTGGTCAGCTCAAAGCCCGCCTCGCGCAGCTTGGAGATCAAAAAAATATAGCGGCTCACGTCCAGCTTTATATAGGGGTCAGGCGTGGGCATCGAGCTCCACACGGTCAAAACCTCGAGCAGATCGAAATCCACCCGCAAAACCAGATCGGAAAAACCCACCACGGCGTGCTGCAGCGGCGGTACCACGCTTTCAAGCCCCGCCCGTATGACGGACAGATTCTCCGTTGCGCCCACATAGCCCCGGTCGTACATCCCAAAGCGTCCGGCGCGGCCCGCGATCTGCTGGATCTCCGCCGGGCGCAGCTCGCGGCGCTCGTGGCCGTCGAATTTCTCCGTGTCCATGAAGATCACGCGGCGGATGGGCAGATTCAGGCCCATGCCGATGGCGTCCGTGGAAACGACGTATTCCATGTCGCCGTGCAGAAAGCCCTCCATCTGCTTGCGCCGCGTGGAATACGGCAGCGCGCCGTAGATGATGGCCGGCTCCATGCCGCGGCGGCGCAGATCCTCGGCCACGGACAGAACGCCCACCTTGGAAAAGGTGATGAGCGCGTCGCCGGGACGCAGATCGTCGTAATCCACCTGCCGCTCCATGCAGATCAGCGGCGTTTTGCGCCGGTGCTGCACGATCTCGTATTCATCGCCGCACGAGCGGATGAGCCGCAGCAGCAGATTTTTCGCCTCCGGCGCGCAGCACAGATGCACCTCCGGCGCCAGAACGCCCAAGATCGCCCGCGTCCACGCATAGCCGCGCTCGGGGTCCGCGATCATCTGGCACTCGTCGATCACAGCCACATCGTAGTGCTGGTCCAGCTCCAGCTTTTCCGCTGTGGCGGCGATGTGGGTGTCGCCGGGGCGGCGGTCCTCCTCCTCGCCGGTCGTGAGCGAGCAGGGAACGTGGGCGTCGAGCAGTATCTCCTGCGCCTCCAGTGCCAAGAGCCGCAGCGGCGCCAGATACACGCCCGTTTCCGCCTGCATCAGCCGCTGGAAGCCGGCGTAGGTCTTGCCGGTGTTCGTGCCGCCGATGTGCAGGATGAAGCGGCGCTTCATGGCGCGGGCCTCGGGGTATTCGTCGCGCGGGTTGAGCGCCACCAGCAGATTCAAACTCGTGCGGATGGCCTGCGGCACATAAAAAACCGACCAGATATAGCCCAGCGGGTGGCTTAAAAGCTCCTTTGCCGGGAAGCCGTCCATGCCCAGCAGCGCCTTGGCGTCCGCCTCGGACTGGTTTTCGCGGAAGGCATCCAGTGCAGCCTCCGCGATGGCGCACAGCGTGGACGCGTAGGACAGATGCAGCGCGCGGGCCACCTTGGCCTCGGTGTTGCGGCCAAGCCACGGTGCGGCGGTCACGAAATGCTTCAGCGCGCGGCAGATGGCCTCCGGGCTTTCGCCCGCGGGCAGGCGCAGGAAGTTCTGGATGTAGCTGACGGCCTGGCCGGGCTTGAGACGGTCGGCCCAGGCCACACCGCGCAGCTGGGATAAGATAGCCTCGTGGTATTTTTCGGCCAGTGCGTAGGGAAGCGACTGCGTTTCCAGCAGCGCCGCCCAGGCCTGGCGCAGAAAATCGCCGGCGGCCTCCACCGCTTGCTCGGCGGACAGAAACGCGCCCGGCTCCGCCGGGGCCGCGCCGGATTTAAAGGCCTCGGTCTGCTCGGCGGTCTCCACGATGTCGCGCGGCCAGGCGCGCACGGAGCGGCCATGAAAATGCAGATAGCGCGGCTTTGGCAAAAGCTCTGCCATCAGCGCGTTCGTCCAGCCGCGGCCCTTGAGAGTCCCGGCGGTGTAAAATTTATCGTTTTTGGACACAAAAAAGCGCCCCTTTCCTTCGTTTGGGGTCACGCGCCCGCGCTTGCGGGGCGTAATCTACACAATACCATACATCGGCCCCAGACGCAAACTTGCTTTTTTCGCTCGGGCTGTGTATAGTTTATGCGAAAAGGGTGATAAAGACTATGAAACGAAATTTTCCTGCACTTACGATCACGGACAAGGGCGCGCGCTTTCTGCGGGCCGGACACAGCTGGGTGTACGCCGACGAGGTGACCGCTGTGAGCGGAAGCTATGAGCCGGGGGAACTGGTGGACGTGTACTCCGCCGGGGGACGCTGGCTCGGCACGGGCTTTGCCAACGACCACTCGAAGATCCGCGTGCGCATCGTGACGAAAAATCCAAACGACCGGCTGGACGAGACCTTCTGGCGGCGGCGCATCGAATGGGCGGTTGACTACCGCCGGGCGGTCATGGGCGAGGAACTTGCCGCGTGCCGTCTGATCTTCGGCGAGGCGGACGGCTTCCCCGGTCTGACGGTCGATCGCTACAACAACGTGCTGGTGACGGAGGTCCTTTCCGCCGGAATGGAGCGGATCAAGGAGCGGCTGTATGATATTCTCATGGAGCAGCCGGACATCGACGCCATTTACGAGCGCAGCGACAGTCCTCTGCGCGAAAAGGAGGGGCTGCCGTGCGTGACGGGCTTTGCCCGCGGCCAAGCCGAGGGGCACACCGTGATACGCGAAAACGGACTGCTGTTTCATGTGGATTATATAAACGGCCAGAAAACCGGTTTCTTCCTCGATCAGCAGGAAAATCGCCGGGCGGCGGCGCGGTTTGCGCGGGGACGGCGCGTGCTGGAATGCTTCACGCACACGGGCGCGTTCGCCATCCATGCGGCGTCCGGCGGCGCACAGAGCGTGACGGCGGTGGACATTTCCCAAACGGCGCTGGACGAGGCGGCGAAAAATGCCGCGCTCAACGGTCTCGACATCGAATTTGTCAAGGCGGATGTGTTTGAACTGCTCACGCAGCTTGCCGCCGGAGGGCGCGGGACATACGACTACATCCTGCTCGATCCGCCCGCGTTCACCAAATCCTCCGCCACGCTGAAGGCGGCCTATCGCGGCTACAAGGAGATCAACCGCAAGGCGATGCAGATCCTGCCGCGCGGCGGCTTTCTGGCCACTTGCTCGTGCAGCCATTTTATGACCGACGAGCTTTTCCGCCGGATGCTTTCGGAGGCCGCGCGCGAGGTCAATGTGAGCCTGCGGCAGGCCTATGTGGGGCGGCAGGCGCCCGACCATCCCATTTTGTGGGGCGTACCGGAAACGGATTATTTGAAGTATTACATCTTTCAGGTCGTCTAACGCCGCCTTGCCGCCGCTGGGCGGGGATGTTATAATGGCGGAGAGGAAAACAAAGGAGGCTATTATGCAGATAAGCTATATTCTCAGCCTTGTGCTGGGTGCGCTCAGCCCGGCAGCGATGATCGCGGGCTGTGTGTTCGAGGCCATGGCCTATCGGCTGGCCAAAAATCCGCGCGGGGACAAGGCGCTGCTGGAAAAGCGGCGGCAGGTATCGGATGTTCTGCTGGTGGCGGCGTGGCTGCTTCTGGCGGCGGCGTATGTTTGCTTTAACCAGCTGTGCGCCGGGGCGGACGATACGCTGTTTAAAACCTTCATGACCTGGTGTCTGGGCGTGCTGCTGCTTTCGGATATCTACTATCTTTATCTGCGCAAGGCAAGACCCCGCAAGCCGGGCAAGAAAAAACAATTCTGGGAGATGTGAAGCATGATCGAACTGACCCTTACGGTGCGCGACGTGGACTATGACGCGCTGATCGCCCGCTTTGGCGGCTCGCTTGGCGGCGTGGCGGCCATGGCGGCCAAGGCTTTGCCGCAAAGCGCCAAGGAAGAGCTGGCCGTGAAGTATCTAAACTCCAACGCCGGCAAGCTTTCGCAGAAGCTGGAAGACATGGCCTGCCAAAACGGCGTTGGCGTAACGGTCGAGACCGCCAAAGCCAAGGTGGTGTGAAAACGCCGCGCCCGCGCCCTTGCCCCCAAAAAGTGTATACAGACAAAAACTGAAGATAATAAGGAAGAAACTGGATGGACACATCTCAGTTTGTGCATTGGAAAAAGAATATGGAGCAGAGCATAGCGTGGTATGCCGGTGGGCGAAAGAGTACATATCAGACGGAGAAACCGGACTAGAACCAAAGAAATGTACCAGCAATAAATTCGCCCCTGCACCGGAGAAAGAACCTTTAACAATGAGATCCCTGCCCACCAGACAACTCACGTAGCAGCCAGCAGCAAGTTGTATTACCATTGCCTTGAGATGCTAAAGCAGCTTGCGGGCAAGAAAAAAGAGGAGCAGGCGTCCACACCGACTAGGGTTCTGTATAATTCCCTGCCAGGGGGGCTTTTTTGTGCTGTCAGTACAATCTGGGGCACAGTCCACAGAACGAACCGGGCTTTTAAATTTATGTTTTTTAACTGTCTACTTTTCCATGTCAGTCTCCGCGGAGATAAACTCCGCGGTCTTTTTCTTTCGTGGACTAAATTGCTGCTTGACATAAGTTCCCTTGGGAATTAAAATAAAGTGTCTATGAATACGCGTCAGGGGTTTTGATGTGTATTTTTATTCGCTTCATCGGACTGGGCGCTTGAGGCCCGCCGTATTTCAGATCACGATTTTATGGGAAAGGGAGGTGTGTATACTCGAATGCTATGGACGATCATTGGCTGCATCGTTGCGGCGCTGGTACTTCTGGCCGTGGGCATGGTTCTGGGCGTGACGTACCGCAAGCGCGTGGCCGAGCGTGAGATCGCGTCGGCGGAGGATGAGGCCAAACGCATATTGAACGACGCCATCAAGGCCGCGGAAAGCAAAAAACGCGAGGCTCTGGTGGAAGCAAAAGAGGAAATACACAAAAGCCGCGCCGAATATGAGCGCGAAGTAAGGGAGAGACGTGCCGAGCTTTCCAAGCAGGAGCACCGCCTTCAGCAGAAGGAGGAGCATCTGGACAAGAAAACCGACGCCATCGACCGCAAAAATGAACTTTTGACCAAGAAGATCGCCGAGGTGGAGGCGCAGCAGGACGAGCTGCAGCAGATCAAACGCTCCCAGCTTGAAATGCTGGAACGCGTGTCCGGCTTCACGGCAGAGGAAGCCAAGGCCATGCTGATCGAGGACCTGGCCCAGGAGGTCACGCACGAGCAGGCCGTGAAGGTGCGCGAGATCGAGCAGCAGTTCAAGGACGAGGCCGACGAGCGTGCCCGCGAGATCATCACGCTGGCCATCCAGCGCTGCGCTGCCGACCACGCCAGCGAGGTCACGGTTTCGGTCGTGCCGCTGCCGAACGACGAGATGAAAGGCCGCATCATCGGCCGCGAGGGCCGCAACATCCGCTCCATCGAAACGCTCACGGGTGTCGATCTCATCATCGACGATACGCCCGAGGCCATCACCATTTCCAGCTTTGACCCCGTGCGCCGCGAGGTGGCGCGCCTTGCGCTGGAAAAGCTCATCACCGACGGGCGCATCCATCCCGCACGCATCGAGGAGATGGTGGCCAAGGCCCAGAAGGAAGTCAACAACACCATCAAGGCCGAAGGCGAGCGTGCTGTGTTCGATACCGGCGTGCATGGGCTCAACCCCGAGCTCATCAAGCTCCTTGGCCGCCAGAAATACCGCACCAGCTACGGCCAGAACGTGCTCAACCACTCCATCGAGGTCTCGCTCATCTCCGGGCTGATCGCGGCGGAGCTGGGTGTGAATGTGGCCACGGCCAAGCGTGCGGGCCTGCTGCACGACATCGGCAAATCCATCGACCACGAGGTCGAGGGCAGCCACGTCACCATCGGTGTGGACATCTGCAAAAAGTATAAGGAGTCGGACGAGGTCATCCACGCCATCGCCGCCCACCACAACGACGTGGAGCCGCAGACCGTCATCGCCTGCATCGTGCAGGCAGCGGACGCCATCTCCGCCGGTCGTCCCGGCGCGCGCCGCGAAAACATCGAAAACTACGTCAAGCGTCTGCAAAAGCTCGAGGAGGTCTCCATGTCCTTCCCCGGCATCGCCAGCAGCTATGCCATCCAGGCGGGCCGCGAGATCCGCGTGATGGTCAAGCCCGAGGAGGTCAGCGAGGATCAGATGACCCTGCTCGCGCGTGACATCGCCAAGAAGATCGAGGAGGAGCTCACCTATCCCGGCCAGATCAAGGTTCACGTTCTGCGTGAGACCAAAGCCGTGGAATACGCGAAATAAAACCTTAAAAAATCCCGCCGGTCGATCCGGCGGGATTTTTGCGTCTTATTGTACCCTCACAGGCTATCCACTTCGTCCAGCCACAGTTTGCCCACGGCGTCGGAGGGTATACGGAAGCCCTCGCGCGGGGACAGGCTCAAGCCCAGAACGGCGGGGCCGTCCGGCGAGCAGGAGCGCTTGAACTGGCTTTGGAAAAAGCGCCGGAAGAACACGCCCAGCCACTTTTTCACGGTTTCGCGGTCGTATTTGCGGCCGAAGGTATCCAGCGTGAGATCCATGATATGGCGCGGCGAGAAGCCGTATTTGAGGAAGTAGTACAGGAAGAAGTCGTGCAGCTCGTACGGGCCCACAAGGTCCTCCGTCAACTGGGTCATATCGCCGTTTTTCGTGGGCAGCAGCTCCGGCGATATGGGCGTGGCCACCACATCGCGCACGGCGGCGGCCAGCTTTCGGTTGCCGCAGGTGGAGGCGTAGTGGCTCAAAACCAGGCGGATGACGGTTTTCGGCACGCCGCAGTTTACGTTATACATACTCATGTGGTCGCCGTTGTAGGTGCACCAGCCCAGCGCCGCCTCGGACAGGTCGCCCGTGCCGACCACAAGGCCGTGCTCGTCGTTTGCGATGTCCATGAGCACCTGCGTGCGCTCGCGCGCCTGCGCGTTTTCAAAGGCGTTGTTGCGAATATCGCCGTCGTGGCCGATGTCGCACATATGGCGCTCCACGGAAAGTTTTATGTCAACCTCGCGGAAGTCGCAGCCCAGCAGCTCCGCCATGACCTGCGCGTTCGAGCGCGTGCGTCCCGTGGTGCCGAAGCAGGGCATGGTGATGGCGACCACCTGGTCGGCGCTGCGGCCGAGCAGCTCCATGGCCTTCACGCTCACGGCCAGCGCCAGCGTGGAATCGAGCCCGCCGGACACGCCAACCACGGCCTTTTCGCTTCCGCTGGACTGCATCCGGCGCGCCAGTGCCGCCGCCTGCAGCGGCAGCACGCGGCCAATGCAGTCCGGCAGCGGCATCCACGGATTTTTCGGCTGATGGTCCACCGTGGTCTGCACGGGCTTTTTCATACGGCGGTCGTCAAAGTCGACCTTCGCCGTGACAAAACCCACGCCGGAGGCGAGAATGTGCCCGTTCTGCGCAATGACGCAGTGGCCGTCGTAAACGTAGTCGGTCGTGCTCGCACCAAGCGGCGAGGCCATGGCCACAACGCACTGCTTGTCCAGCGACACCCTGGCGCACAGCTCCTCGTTTTCCATGACGGAAAGCGCGGTGGCGGGGCGGTCGGACGAGCAGCACAGCAGATCCTGCCGCTCGGCCCCATCCAGCTCGTCGGCATCGTAGGCGGCGGCGGAGTGGGGATAGACGGTCAGCCCCTCGGCGGCGGCCAGAAGACGGTCCTCGGCGTCCAGCGCGGCTTTTTGCAGCAGCGGCAGCGCCTCCAGATCGCCGGCCATGCCGGTGATGCTCTCCGCCGGAAGCACCAGCACGGCGGCTCCGGCCTGCTTGGCCTGCTGAATGACGGATATTATGTTAACTGTGTTTCGTTCCACGTCCGCCGGAAAGACCTCCGGCGCGGCAGCGGCGATGGTAAGACGCATGATGGCACCTCCTAATGTGCGCGAGGCGGAGTGGGTTTGCAAAGATGGGGGGAAAACGGGCGGATACTATCCGCCCCTACGACAGGAACGAAGATCAAGCTTCTAACCGAATGTGGTTAGAAGCGTAGGGGCGGCAATCTGCCGCCCGTATGAAGCGCATGCACAAAAAAGCCTTGGGGCGCTTGCATCTCTGACGGTTTTTACTCGGTTTGAAACGACAGAAGGCTTTCGTCAAAGTAATGCAGCACGGCGCTGCGCACGACCACGAAGGTGTCGTCCTGCACAGTGATCGCAACGGTGCCGCCGGCCACGGCAGCCTGGGCGGGGGTGTCGAGCTGAGGGAGAAAATGCTCGTTCAGCTCGTCCGCCAACTCGTCCAAATGGTTTACATAATATTCTGCTTCGTGGGGCGCTTCATAGCCCGGAACCGGGTCGCGGCCCGCCGTGAGGCAGATGGCCGTCACCAGCACGAACAGCGCCAGAAACAGCACGCAGCCCGCCGGGCCGATCCTTTTCAAAAAGTCCTGCCCGGCGGTTTGCTTTGGCTCGGGTATCCTCTGCTCGTCCATCAATAGGCGACGCGCTCGCGGATCCAGGCGGCGACCTCGTCCATCGGGATGCGCACCTGCTCCATGGTGTCGCGGTCGCGCACGGTGACGCAGTGGTCGGCGGGAATGGTATCGTCGCCCACGGTCTGGAAGTCCAGTGTCACGCAGAAGGGCGTGCCGATCTCATCTTCGCGGCGGTAGCGCTTGCCGATGGAGCCGGTTTCGTCGTAGTCGCAGGAGAACTCCTTGCACAGCGACTGGTAAAGCTCCTTGGCCGGGCCCGTGAGCACTTCCTTCTTGGAAAGCGGCAGAACGGCGCACTTGTAGGGGGCCAGCTGCGGATGCAGATGCAGCACGGTGCGGATGTCGGGGTTGCCCTTTTTGTCCACGCCAACCTGCTCCTCGTCGTACGCGTCGATGAGGAAGGCCAGCATGGCACGGTCGGCGCCGAGGGACGGCTCGATGACGTAGGGCACATAGCCCTCGGCCATGCCTTCTTCTTTGTAAACCATGTTCTCGCCGGAGAACTGCTGGTGCTGAGAAAGATCATAGCTGGTGCGGTCGGCCACGCCCCAAAGCTCGCCCCAGCCGAAGGGGAAGAGATACTCGAAGTCGGTGGTGGCCTTGGAATAGAAGCTCAGCTCCTCCGGCTCATGGTCGCGCAGACGGAGGTATTCGTCGTTCATGCCCAGACCCAGCAGCCACTGGTGGCAGAAGTTGCGCCAGTAGGCGAACCACTCCAGATCGGTGCCCGGCTCGCAGAAGAACTCAAGCTCCATCTGCTCGAACTCGAGGATGCGGAACGTGAAGTTGCCCGGCGTGATCTCGTTGCGGAAGCTCTTGCCGATCTGGCAGATGCCGAAGGGGATCTTTTTGCGCGTGGTGCGCAGCACGTTTTTATAGTCCACGAAGATGCCCTGCGCGGTTTCCGGACGCAGATAAACGTCCGTGCCGGATTCGGCCGTGACGCCCTGATGGGTCTTGAACATGAGGTTGAACTTCTTGATGTCGGAGAAGTCGCACTTGCCGCAGCCGGGGCAGGGGATCTCCTTTTCGCGGATGTAGGCCACCATCTCCTCGTTCGTCATGGCCTCCACGTTGATCTCAACGCTGTTTTCCTGGGCCCATTCCTCAATGAGCTTGTCCGCGCGGTGGCGGCGCTTGCAGCCCTTGCAGTCGATGAGCGGGTCGTTGAAGTTGGTCACATGGCCGCTGGCCTCCCATACGCGGGGGTTCATCAGGATGCCGGCGTCCAGTCCCACGTTCAGCGGGCACTCCTGCACGAATTTTTTCCACCACGCCGCCTTGACGTTGTTTTTCATCAAAACGCCGAGAGGGCCGTAGTCCCAGGAGTTGGCGAGGCCGCCGTAGATCTCGCTGCCGGGGAAGATGAAGCCGCGGTTGGTACACAGGGCTTTGATCTTGTCCATGGTTTTTTCCGTTGCAAGCATTGGATAATCCTCCGTTTTTTGTGTATGTATATTCTTTTATAATTATTCGCTGTGGTTGAAATCCTGCTGCTCATCGAGCGTGAGCTCAAAGGCGGGCAGAAGGTTTTCGATAAAATATTCAAGCTCGGGCAGAGCCATGGCGTGCAGGGCCGCGAGCGTCTGGCCCTCGGCGCGGGCAAACTCGGCGTTGCCGGCCTTGCGCTCCTCCACGCACTGGATGTAGGCGGAGAGCTTGTCCGCCGCCTTGACCAGCTCGTGCTCCTGCGCCGGGCACAAAAGCGGCTCGTAGGCGCTTTGCATCGCGCTGGGCAGGGTGTCGAGCAGACGGCGGCCGGCCTCGCGCTCGAGCTGTTTATACGCGCCGATGATGGCGGGGTTATTATACTTGATGGGCGTTGGCATATCGCCGGTGATGATCTCGGAGGCGTCGTGGAACAGGGCCTCGGCCGCGCAGGCGTTGGGGTCGCAGTCGATGTCGAACACGTCCCGCCGGATCACGGCCAGCGCATGGGCCAGCACGGCGACCATGTGGCTGTGCTCCTGAATGTTTTCCGGGATCGTGGAGCGCATCAGCCCCCAGCGCCGGATGTAGCGCATACGGCCGATGAGCGCGAAAAAGCTGTTATTCATCGCCTACCACTCCTTTTTCCTTCCACTTGCCGGAGAGAAAGCGCCCGAGCGCCAGCAGCATCGAGCAGCCCCAGCCGATGGGCATGGCCGTCCAGATGGCGGAGCAGCCCCAATCGAAAAAGCCGACCAGCGTGTAGGCCAGCGCCACGCGCACGCCCAGTGCCGTGAGCGAGCAGCAGGTCGTGAACATCACATCGCCCGCGCCCTGCAGGGTGCCCAAAAGGGTCATGTACAGCGCGAAAACCCAGAAGAAATAGCTCAAAAAGCGCACATAGTCCATCGCAAGCGCAAGCGCCTCGCCCTCCACGCCGAACAGCAGCGAGATCTGCCGGGCGAACAGGAAGGACAGCACCTCCAGCACGATGGCCACGAGGAAGGTGATGATCAGCGAGGCGCGGCAGCCGCGCTTGACGCGGTCGAAGCGCTGGGCGCCGATGTTCTGGCCGGTGAAGTTGGCCATGCCGATGTTGAAGCCCACGGCCGGCACGAACAGATAGTTTTCGATGCGGCTGCCCACGGTGAACGCGGCCATGGTGGCCGAGCCGAAGGAGTTGACCAGCCGCTGGATGAACACGTTTCCGAACGAAACGATGGACTGCTGGATGGTGGTGGGGATGCCGAGCCGCAGGCAAAGGATGCATTTGTCCTTCAAAAACACGAACTCGCCGCGTCCGAAGCGGAACAGCGGATATCGGCGGAACATATAGATCACGCTCACCACTGCCGAGCCGACCTGGCTGAGCACGGTGGCAATGGCCGCGCCGGCCACGCCCCAGTGGAACACGATCACGAACACCAGATCGAGCACCAGATTGATCACGGAGCTGACGAGAAGGAAATACAGCGTGGCCTTGCTGTCGCCCACGGCGCGCAGAATGGCCGCCACGGAGTTATACAAAAACTGAAACACCATGCCCACCGCGTAGATGGCAAAGTAGGTCACGGCCTCGTCGAGCACCACGCCGGGCTTTACGTTCATGAGCCCCTGAAGCAGCGGGCGGGCAAACAGACAGCCGACAACGGAGAACAAAAGTCCGATGCCCACGAGCAAAATCAGCGCCGTGGATACCGCGCCGCGCAGCTCATGCTCGCGCCGGGCGCCGAAAAGCTGGGCGATCATGATGCCGGAGCCGTTGCCAAAGCCAATGGCAAAGGCCAGGAAAACCAGTGCCAGCGTGCCGGCGGTGCCGGTGGCGGCCAGCGCGTCCTGCGACACAAAGTTGCCGACCACGATGCCATCGACGGTGTTATAAAGCTGCTGCAAAAGGTTGCCGGCCATGATGGGCAGGGAAAACAGCAGAATGTGCTTCCACTCCGGGCCGGTGGTCATATCGTTTCTGCGAATATCGGCGGTCAAGATGATTCTCTCCAAACTGCTAACTGCTATTTTTATACTGATACAATAAACTTCAGTATACCATAATATAATAAACAATTCAATCACTGCGCGGGAAGAAAAATCGCCGTTTGGGCGTGGGAGAACAAGGATTTTTATTGCAATTCGGAAAACGGCGTGGTAAAATTTATGGTTGTTTGAAATTGATATGAATAAAGAGAGTGATCGATATGGAGAATTTGAGAAACATCGCCATCATCGCCCACGTTGACCACGGCAAGACCACGCTGGTCGACGCGATGCTGGCTCAGTCGGGCGTGTTCCACCAGAACCAGCAGGTGGCCGAGCGCGTGATGGACTCGGGCGACCTTGAGCGCGAGCGCGGCATCACCATTCTGGCCAAGAATACCGCCGTGAAATACGGCGACACGAAGATCAACATCGTTGACACACCGGGCCACGCCGACTTCGGCGGCGAGGTGGAGCGCATTTTGAAAATGGTAAACGGCGTCATCCTGCTCGTGGACGCGGCGGAGGGGCCCATGCCGCAAACGCGCTTTGTGCTTGAGCACGCTTTGCAGCTCGGCCACCGCGTGATCGTGGTCGTCAACAAGATCGACCGCCCCGACCAGCGCATCTACGAGGTCGTGGATGAGGTTTTGGAGCTGTTGATGGACCTCGGCTGCACGGACGAGCAGCTTGATTCGCCCATGCTGTTTGCCTCGGCGCGAAACGGCGTCTGCTCCGTCAGCCCCGATGTGCCGGGCACGGATCTCAAGCCCCTGTTCGACGCCATCGTGGACTATATCCCCGCGCCCGAGCAGGACACGGAAAAGCCCTTCCAGATGCTTGTCAGCTCCATCGATTACAACGAATACGTCGGCCGCATCGCCATCGGCCGCATCGAGCGCGGCACGGTGGCACAAAATCAGGAGATCGCCGTCTGCAACTACCACGACGCCTCCGCTGCGCCGAAAAAGGCGAAGGTCGTTTCCCTGTATGAGTTCCAGGGGCTCGACCGCGTTCCCGTGGAAAAGGCCGAGGCCGGCAGCATCATCGCCCTCAGCGGCATCGCGGGCATCGGCATCGGCGATACCGTGTGCGCGTCTGACTGCGTGGAGCCGCTGCCGTTCGTGCAGATCTCCGCGCCGACCATCGAGATGACCTTCTCCGTGAACGATTCGCCTTTCGCCGGGCGCGAGGGCAAGTGGGTCACCAGCCGCAACATCCGCGACCGCCTGTATCAGGAAACGCTCAAGGACGTGTCCCTGCGCGTGCGCGACACCGACACCACGGACGCCTTTGCCGTGGCCGGACGCGGCGAGATGCATCTTTCCATCCTCATCGAAACCATGCGCCGCGAGGGCTATGAGTTCCAGGTCAGCCCCGCGCGGGTTTTGTATAAGGAGATCGACGGCAAGATGTGCGAGCCGATGGAGCGCGTGGTGCTCGATGTGCCGGAGGGCAGCGTGGGCGCCGTGATGGAAAAGCTCGGCGCGCGCAAGGCGGAATTTTTGCAGATGAACCCCGTGGGCGGACGGATGAAGCTGGAATATCTCATCCCCACGCGCGGTCTGTTCGGCTATCGCAGCGAGTTTATGACCGACACGCGCGGCGAGGGCATCATGGCGAGCGTGTTTGATTCCTACGCCCCGGCCAAGGGCGAGCTCAAGCGCCGCAGCACCGGCTCTCTCGTGGCGTTTGAAACGGGTGAGGCCGTGGCCTATGGCCTTTGGAACGCGCAGGACCGCGGCGCGCTGTTCATCACGCCCGGCACCCCGGTTTACGAGGGCATGGTGGTCGGCGTTTCCCCCAAGCAGGAGGACATCGTGGTCAACGTGTGCCGCACCAAGCATCTGACGAACACCCGTGCCTCCGGCTCGGACGAGGCGCTGCGCCTGGTCCCGGCGCGGCAGATGAGCTTGGAGCAGTGCATGGAGTTCATGGCGGACGATGAGCTTCTGGAGGTCACGCCCGAGCATCTGCGTCTGCGCAAGAGCATTTTGAACCACGAGCGCCGCATGAAGGCCGCGCACAGAAAATAATTGACAAAGCGGGCAAGCTGTGATAAACTTCAAAAGCTTGCTATGCAGGCAAATCGAACCGCACCCTTAGTTTGGGGTATGACCCCTTACTCAGAGTCCGGCAATTTGTATGACCGAAAGGAAGAGTTACACCATGATCACCAAAGACCAGAAAACCGCTATCATTGAAAACAACAAGACCCACGAAAACGACACCGGCTCCCCCGAGGTTCAGATCGCCATCCTGACCGAGCGCATCAGCCAGCTGACCGAGCATCTGAAGGTGCACAAAAACGACAAGCACAGCCGTATGGGTCTGATGAAGATGATCGGCAAGCGCCGCCGTCTTCTTGATTACGTCGCCAAGCGCGACATCGAGCGTTACCGCAGCATCATTGCCAAGCTTGGCATCCGCAAGTAATTCTTGCATTTCTGAGGCTTATGAAGGTTTAAGGGGGAGACAATTCAATATGTCTCCCCCTTTTTCTGTAGATTTTGAAGTGTAGAGGAAAGGAAAGAACAAATGATCATTCAGCACAAAACATTCGACAATATGCACACCTGGGAGATGGACCTGTGCGGCCGTCCCCTGAAGATGGAAGTCGGCCGTCTGGCCGAACTGGCCACCGCGTCCGTGCTCGTCAGCTATGGTGAGACCACCGTTCTCGCCACGGTGACCGCGAGCGCTCGTCCCAAGGACGGCATCGACTATTTCCCCCTGTCCGTTGACTTTAACGAAAAGCTCTACTCCGTCGGCCGCATCCCCGGCAGCTTCATGCGCCGCGAGGCCAAGCCCAGCCTGAACGCCGTTCTGGCCAGCCGCCTGATCGACCGCCCCATGCGTCCGCTGTTCCCGTCTGACCTGCGCAACGACGTGATCGTCAGCTGCGACGTGCTGTCCGTGGACCGCGACTGCTCGCCGGAGATCACCGCCATGCTGGGCGCCTCCGCTGCCACTGCCATTTCCAGCGTTCCCTGGGCCGGCCCCATCGCGGGCTGCGTCGTGGGCTGGGACGGCGAGAAGTATCTGTTCAACCCCACCAAGGCCGAACGCGAGACCAGCAAGATGACCGTGACCCTCGCCGCCACCGCCGAGAAGATCGTCATGATCGAGGCCGAGGCTGACCAGATCTCGAACGACGTGATGTACAACGGCATCGTTGAGGCGCACGAGAAGGTCCTCAAGCCCGTCGTGGCCTTCATCAACCAGATGGTCGCCGAGGTGGGCAAGCCCAAGTTCAGCTATGACCATGCCGCCTTTGATGACGAGCTGTTCGATATCCTCTGCTCCGACGAGATGGAGGGCATGGAGCACTGCATGGATACCGACGACAAAAACGTGCGCGAAGAGCGCGTGAACGAGTGGATCGAGGTCGTGCGCGCCAAGTACGAGGAAGCGCACCCCGACATGATGCAGTACATGGACGAGATCCTGTACCGTATGCAGAAGAAGGTCGTGAAGAAGTGGCTGCTCGGCGGCCGCCGTGTGGATGGCCGTGCCATGAACGAGATCCGTCCGCTCGCCGCCGATGTCCACGTCATTCCCCGCGTGCACGGCAGCGGCCTGTTCACCCGCGGCCAGACGCAGGTGCTGTCCATCGCTACGCTCAACACGCTGTCTGCTTCCCAGAAGATCGACACCATCTGGGAAGAGGAATCCAAGCGCTTCATGCACCACTACAATATGCCCGGCTACTCCACCGGCGAGGCCAAGGCCAACCGCTCCACCTCCCGCCGCGAGCAGGGCCACGGCGCGCTGGTCGAAAAGGCTCTTGAGGCCGTCATCCCCGATGTTGAGGACTTCCCCTACGCCATCCGCGTGGTCTCCGAGGTTCTGTCCTCCAACGGCTCCACCTCGCAGGGCTCCATCTGCGGCACCACGCTGGCTCTGATGGACGCGGGTGTGCCCCTGAAGGCCCCCGTGGCCGGCATCAGCTGCGGCCTGATCCACGATGACGACGGCTCCTGGCGCACCTTCATCGACATCCAGGGCGTCGAGGACTTCCACGGCGAGATGGACTTCAAGGTCGCCGGCACCAAGGCCGGTATCA
>CAYROZ010000024.1:0-18457 GCA_964426125.1 uncultured Oscillospiraceae bacterium | reverse complement strand
CTGGCCAAGCACCGCCCATATCATTTCCTTGGCCGTGGTCTTGCCCACGCTGCCGGTCACGCCCACCACGGGGATATCGAACTGGCTGCGATAATAGGCCGCGAGCGCCTGCAGCGCCGCTTCGGTCGAGGGGACCACAAGCTGCGGCAGATCGGAGTCTACCTCGTACTCCACCAGCGCGCACACGGCGCCCTTATCCCTGGCGGAGGCAAGATAGTCGTGGCCGTCCACCCTCTCGCCCGCGATCGCGCCAAACAGTGCGCCGGCGATCACATTGCGGCTGTCGGTCGTAACAGCGGTCAGCTCACCAGTCGGCAGCGAGCCAACACAGCGCGCACCGGTCACCCGGGCGGCGATCTCAGCGGTCAGATTTTTCATACTTATCCATCGAAACGGCAATGAGCTTTTCGCAAAGCGTGCCGTAGTCCATGCCCATGGCCGCACCCATCTGCGGGATGAGGCTGGTGGGCGTCATGCCGGGAAGCGTATTTGCCTCCAGGCAGTAGAAATCGCCGTCCGGCTCCATGATGAAGTCCACGCGGCAGTAGGCATCCACCTTGAGCGCGTGGAACACGCGTTCGGCCAGATCCTGCACACGGCAGGTCGCCTCGTCGCTGATGGGCGCGGGACAAAGCTCCTCGGTCAGACCGGGCTGGTATTTGTTCTTATAGTCATAGAAGCCGGATTTCGGGATGATCTCGATGACCGGCATGGCCTTGCCGTCGATCACGCCGACCGTGAGCTCACGGCCCTGGATAAAGCGCTCGGCGATCACGCTGTCCTCGTAGCGGAACGCAGCGTCCAGCGCCACGGCGTATTGCTCCTCGTCCTGCACGATGGTCGTGCCCACGCTGCTGCCGCCGGAGCAGGGCTTGACCACGCAGGGAAAACCCACATCGTCGCACACGTCGCCTTTTTTGAAGGTCGTTCCGGGCGGTACGGGAATACCCGCCGCGCGCAGCATGGTTTTGGAAATGCTTTTGTTCATGGCAATGGCGCTGCCCAGATAGCCGGAGCCGGTGTAGCGGATGCCGTACATATCCAGCAGGGCCTGCAGCTTGCCGTTTTCGCCCTCCTCGCCATGCAGGGCCAGGAAGGCTATGTCTGCCGCCTTGCAGATCTCCAGCACGTTCGGCCCGACCATCACGCCGTCCGGCCGCATGGCGCGCAGCTCAGACAGATCCGGCGCCTGCTCGGAAACAAGGAACTGGGGAACGGTGTCTTCCGTGGTAAAGGCATCCTCCGGCTTTTCAAGCGGATCGGTGTAGCCGAGGAAGAGATCGACGATCGCCACGCGATGGCCCTTCTCCCGCAGAGCGTGGGCAATGCCCGTGCCGCTGGAGATCGAAACATTGCGCTCGTTGGAAAGACCGCCGCAAAGCACAGCTATGTTCATATCATTCACCTCGATCAAAATTTGCGTATCAAGATATAGTATAGCACACCGCATCAATTATAGCAAATATATTGTTATTTTGCAGAATGTGTGTTAAGATGCCTAGGTATACGATCGGAAAGGACATGTATGATGAATTATATCGTTCTGGACCTGGAATGGAATCAGGCCATGAGCTCAAAATCCTCGGTATTCAACTATCTCCCCATCCACCTGCGCGGCGAGATCATCCAGATCGGCGCGGTGAAGCTGGATGAGAATATGTATCCCCGCTCGGAATTTCAGGCGGACGTGAAGCCTGTGTGGTTCCGCAAAATGCACCACAAGGTAAAAAAGCTCACCGGCTTTGACAACGAGCGGCTGGAGCATGGTATGCCCTTCCCCGAGGCCATGGCGCGCTTTCGCGAATGGGCGGGCGAGGAATGCATCTATATGACCTGGGGCTATGATGACCACGGCATCATGGAGCAGAATCTCATCATCCACGACATGGACATCGACTGGATGGGCAGCTGGATCAATTTGCAGCTGATCTACAATATGCAGACCGAGGGCGACCGCAACCAGAAATCGCTGGAAACGGCCATGGAGCACTTCGGCATCGAGCAGACCCGCACGGCGCACGACGCGTTGGGCGATGCGTACAACACCGGTCTTGTGTGCTCAAAGCTCGATTTGAAAGAGGGACTCGCCCACTATGACGAGCTGCGCCGCCATCTGGACCGCAAGGTGCGCGTTCATGCCGAGGGCGACACCACGCCCGACCCCATTGAGCACGTCGTCACCGACCCGTTTGACAGCAAGGAGGATCTGTGGTCGAGCACCGCTGTGAACGCCTTTGCCTGCCCCGATTGCGGCCGGGCGCTGGAGCATGGCCGCTGGCTCAATCAGGGCGACCGCCGCTATATGACCATGGCCTCCTGCCCCGACCACGGCGACTATCTCATCCGCGTGCGTCTGCGCCACGAGCCGGACGACACCTGGCACGCAAACCGCCTGGTCTACCGCGCCGACGAGAGCATGAAGAAATACTTCGCCGCCAAGCAGAAAAATCCCAACCGGCGTCGCCGCCGCCGCAAAAAGAAAGCGGAATGATATGAAAACTCCCTGCACGAGCTCGTGCAGGGAGTTTTTGTTGTATGCGGTTTTTTACGCCTCGACGATGTATTTGGTCACCGCTTCGCCGTAGTCCTCGGGAGAGGCCGAGGCCGTCAGCGTGACGACGATGTTTTCCCGTTCGCCGAATTTATCGATCCAGTCCAGCAGCGGGGCCAGCTGCTCCGCAGGACAATTTCCGACAATCTTGAAAAGGCTGTCGATGAAAACATGGGTAATGTCGTAGTTGCCGGCGGCAAGACCGCTCAGGAAGCCGCGCAGAAGGTCGGGAGAGCCGACCGCAAATTCCTCCGCATGGATCAAACGCGCCTGATAGGGGATGTCGTAAGTAAGAGCCTTTTTCGCCTCGATGACGACCACGTCGCCATGCTCCTCGTCAACGGCCTTCCGTACCATATCCAACAGTGTCTTAGTCTTTCCGGAACCACTGATCCCCATGATGAGCCTAACCAAGATTACCACGCTCCTTCGTTATCGTTATTCTGTGCCAGGGGCTGGCTCTATTCTACCATTATTACGCCGGGACTTCAACGGAAATTTTCAGAAGTTTTACTTTTTTTATGCTTCGGGCTTGCCAAGCATGCGGAACATGTTCTTTTTGTAGGCCTCCACGCCCGGCTGGTCGAAGGGATTGACGCCCAGCATGTAGCCGCTGATGGCGCAGGCCATCTCGAAAAAGCACACCAGATCGGCAAAGCCCTCTTCGTTGCGCAGCTTCACGCTCAGGCCGATGTTCGGCACGCCGCCGGCCACATGGGCACTCACAACGGCCTGCCGCGCCACGTCCATCACATCCGAAAGACTGCGTCCGGCCAGATAATTGAGCTTATCCTGATCCTTCATGACAAAAGGCACGTCGTAATTTCTGCGGGGACGCTCAAAGGAGACCACGGTCTCCAGCAGTGTGCGCGGGCCATCCTGGATGTACTGGCCCATGGAGTGCAGATCGGCGTTGTATTCCACATAGGCCGGGAAAATGCCCACGCCGTTTTTGCCCTCGGACTCGCCGTAAAGCTGCTTCCACCACTCCGCGAAAAAGCGGAACGACGGCTCATAGCTGGCCAGAAGCTCGATGGTCTTGCCCTTGGCATAAAGCGCGTTGCGGGCTGCGGCATACTGCCACGCCGGGTTATCCGCGCTGAGCAGCTCCAGATCGTACATACTCTGCGCCGCCGCATTCACCACAGCGCGAACATCGATGCCGGCCGCCGCCATCGGCAGCAGACCCACGGCAGACAAAACGCTGAAGCGGCCGCCCACGTCGTCGGGCACCACAAAGCATTCATACCCCTCCGCATCGGCCAGCGACTTGAGCACGCCGCGCGCGGCGTCCGTGGTGGCGTAGATGCGCTTTTTGGCAGCCGCGCCGTACTTGCGCTCGAGCAGATTGCGGAAAATGCGGAACGCCACAGCGCTTTCCAGCGTTGTGCCGGATTTGGAGATGACATTCACGGAGAAATCGCGATCGCCAAGGATGTCAAGCTTGTCGTTGAGATCGTCCGGGGAAAGCGCCGTTCCGGCAAAGATGACCTCCACCCCGCCCTTGGGCTTTAAAAGCTCGATGGCGGCACGCGCGCCGAGATAGCTGCCGCCGATGCCGACGACCACCAGCACCTCGCTCGTTTCGCGAATGCGATCCGCCGCCGCCACGATGCGCTTGAGCTCCTCGCCCTGTACGCGGCGCGGAAGATTGCGCCAGCCGGTAAACTCCGCACCGGCCCATGTGCCCTCCTGAAGCGCACGGTGTGCCAACGACGCCGCGGCATAGTCCGGCCCTGTTGAGCCCATAAAGCTAAGTGCGCCGGATAGATCAACCTTTACCATGATCGAGCCTCCCTTTCGTTTCACCGTATTATAGCGCAGATTTTCGGCGGTTTCAAGCATTTTCGTGTTCATGGTGGGGCCGGAGCATCCTTAAAAGACCATTTTCCGCTTCAAAATGGGGCATATGGCCCAAAAATCAGACGCCGAACAGTGCGCGCAGGTACACAAGAAACATCTGGCCAAAGCTCACGCGGGCCACATCACAGTCCGCGGAAAGCGGGATCGAGGCCAGGATCGTCTCACCGCGCCGGACCGTCATGCGTCCGAGCGTCTGTCCGGCTGTGACCGGAGCTTTCACGCTCTCGAGCAGCTCAAATTCAAATTCCGGCTTGCCGCCGCTCCCCTTTTCCACCAGCATGGCCTCGCTTCCGTCGTAAGTCAGCGACACGGCGTCCGCGGTTCCAAGCTCCACCGGAATGGGCGGCAGCGCCTCGTTTGGCCGCAGCGACAAAAGCTCAAAGCCCGCGAAGCCATAGCTGAGCAGAGTCTTGGCATCGTCAAAGCGCTCCGCGCTGCTTGGCGCGTGCATCACCACGGCGATGTATTCCACCCCGTCGCGTTCAGCGGATGCGGCCAGACAGTACATCGCGGCGCGGGTGAAGCCGGTTTTCAGGCCCGTGGCGCCTTCGTAATAGCGAACGAGCTTGTTTGTGTTGGACAGACCAAATTGGCCGCTGCGCGCCGTATCCATCCAGATGGTCGTGTATTTTTTGATATCCTCGTGGCGCAAAAGCTCCCGGCTCATCAGCGCGATGTCGTAGGCGCTGGTGTAGTGCTGGTCGCTGTCAAAAAGGCCGGTGCAGTTGGTAAAATGCGTGTCTGCCAGGCCAAGCTGCTCGGCGCGCTCGTTCATCCGGCGCACAAACGTGTCCTCCGTTCCGGCTATGTGCTCCGCCAGAGCCACGGCGCAGTCGTTTGCGCTGACCACGGCCACGCACTTGAGCATTTCGTCGACCGTCATCTGCTCGCCCTCCTCCAGCCAGATCTGGCTGCCGCCCATAGAGGCCGCATGGGCCGAGGCCGTCACGACCGTATCATAGCGCAGCGCGCCGCTTTCGATGGCCTCCATGACCAGAAGCAGCGTCATGATCTTTGTAACGCTGGCCGGCGGGCGGCGCGTGTGCGCATCCTTTTCATACAGCAGCGTGCCGGTCACCCGCTCCATTAAAACAGCGGAATCCGACGCAAGCGCTATGTCGTCGTCGTGCAGACAGTCCACGGCGAAGCATGGCGTTGCGAGCAAACAGCCGATCACAAGCCACAGGATCAGTTTTTTCAATGGTAACACCCCCATATCTATATGGATATGGGGGTGTTGTCCACATTATGTCCGATTTTTCCCAATATTCATGCTGTATGAATATACCGAGGCTCGTTAAACAAAAAAACGCTGGAATATCAATGTTTTGCACACTTTCAACAGAGTTTTAAACAGTGAATACTGAGTAAATCGAGAATATTTATGAATATTGTCGAACCCTGTCAGAGCTCCCGATACATCGCGGGGGCATCCGATTTGGACACATTTTCCGCCACGGAAACGACCTCCACGCAAGTGCGGTTGGCTCCGAAACGGATCTCGATCTGGTCGCCGGGCTTGATGTCACGGGATGCCTTGGCAACCACGCCGTTTACTGTGATGCGGCCGCCGTCGCAGGCCTCATTGGCCACGGTGCGGCGCTTGATCAGACGCGATACCTTTAAATATTTATCCAGGCGCATGGCTTGCCTTCCTTTCTATGGCGGAGGCGGCGTGGAAAACCCACACCGCCCGCAGCATAAAATCGTTTTATTTGGATGCGACCGATTCCTTCAGCATCTTGCCGGCCTTGAAGGCGGGAACGCAGGAAGCGGGGATCTTGATCTCTTCCTTGGTTTTGGGGTTGCGGCCGATGCGGGCGCCGCGCTCCTTCACTTCAAAGGAGCCGAAGCCGACGAGCTGGACCTTTTCGCCCTTTTTCAGGCTTTCAACGATGCAGTCAAGAGCGGCATTAACAGCCTTCTCGCTGTCCTTCTTCGACAGAGCCGTCTGCTTCGCGACTTCCGCGATGAGTTCTGCTTTGTTCATGTTTTTCCTCCTAATGTTTGGCGGCTTGAGCGCCGCTGTGTAAAATACAATCCGCTTTCGCAGATCGATAGGCAATTACTTTGCGCGCTGCTCGCGCTTGGCCTGTTCCCAAAGCGCATCCTGCGCGGCCAGATCCAGCGTTTCGAGCGTCTGCCCCGCCTCGGCGGCCAGCTGCTCCATGCGGTCAAAGCGCGACACAAAGCGGTCGCAGGAGCCGTGCAGCGCCTGTTCGGGATCAACCTTGAGAAATCGAGCCAGATTTACGCACGCGGCCAGCAGGTCGCCCAGCTCTCCGGCGATGTTCTCGCCCGACTCGATGGCCTCGTCCAGCTCCGCCAGCTCCTCCGCGATCTTTTCCCGCGCGCCGTGCCAGTCCGGCCAGTCAAAACCGACCTTCGCGGCCTTTTTCTGTATCTTTTCCGCGCGCCACAGCGCCGGCAGCGTTTCGGCCACATCGCTCATGGCCTTGGAAACGGTTTTCTGGTCCTTTTCCTGGCGCTTCATGTTGTCCCAGGAGACCAGCGCCTGCTCTGCGTCGGCGGCTGTTTCGTTTCCGAAAACGTGCGGGTGGCGGAACAGAAGCTTGCGGCAGGCGGCGTCGCACACGTCGTCGAAGGTGAAGCCGCCCTTTTCCTCCTCCATGCGCGCATGGAACAGGACCTGCATCTGAAGGTCGCCAAGCTCCTCGCAGAGGTTTTCCATATCGCCGCTGGCGATGGCGGCCACGGCCTCATAGGCCTCCTCCAGCATATTGCGGCGGATGCTCTCGTGGGTCTGTGCCGCATCCCAGGGACAGCCTCCCTCGCCGCGCAGCAGCTCCATGATGCGGCGGTAGTCGTTTATGTCGTATTTTTCTTTGCTTTGAAAATTTATCATAGTTTCACTCTCGTTGCAATAGAATATTTCAAAAAATCTTGATTTTTCAATGGTTTGCGGCGTTATGTCACCTGATATGCAGGAGCTTGGCGATCTTTTCGCCCTTGGGAATGAGCTTCATGTCCTCCAGTGTCACGGCGCGCGTGGCTACGATCATCACAACGTAGACGATCACACCGGCCATGACCGCAATGCCGAAGGGGATCAGCGTGCTGCTCATCAGGCGGCTCAGCAGCGACCAAACAGCCCACGCAGCCACGCCCATCGCAGCGCAGCTGGCACCGGCCCGCAGGAAGATACGGCCCAGGTTCATCGGGCGGGCCATGTTCTTCGCCATGAAGATGAGGTTTGAGCTGAGCATCACAAGATAGCAGCAGCAGGTCCCGATGGGCGCGCCATAGACGTTGATGGCGGGATTGCCGACCAGCACATAGCTCACGACGATCTTGGTGATGCCGCCAAGCGTGATGGAGATGAGCGGCAGACGCTCGTTGCCATTGGCGGGCAGAATGGAGTTTGTGACAAGGCTCATCGCCATGAAATAACAGGTGATGCCAAGCTCCATCAGCAGCACGCCGCCCTGTTCGGCACTGCCGGGATAAAGCACGTTCATGCAGGGCTCCGCCAGCACCGCCATGCCGACGGCCATCGGCAGACACAGCAGCGTGCACAGACGCATCGCCGTTTCGGCGATATTGCACGCGCCGAGCCGGTCGTTTTTCACGCGCGCGGCGGAGATGGCCGGCACGACCGTGGAGACAAACGGCACAACGAATGCCGCCGGGACGTTATAAACCGTCATCGCCTTGCCGTAAACGCCATTGAGAACATAGGCGGCCTCCTGCGTGTAACCGGCGGCGTTTTGAAGCTGCGTGAGCGTGATCTTGGAGTCCGCGAGCTGAACAAGGCTCATGATGGACGTGGAGATTGTGATGGGGATGCCGATGCGCAGCAGATCCCACAGGATCTTTCGCTTGGAATCCGGCACATCGTCCGACTGGATGGTCGAGGGATTCACAGCGTATTTGCGGTGGACTTTGATCTGCATATACAGCATGGCAGCCAGCGAGCTGACCGTGGTGCCGAAGATCGCGCCCGCGGCACACAGGGCAACGCTTTTGCCCATTTTATGCAGGATCCCCGCGCAGCTGAGGCCCACAACGACCTTGACTGCCGTTTCGATGATCTGCGAGACCGTGGTGGGGATCATGTCCGCGTGGCCCTGCGCAAAGCCGCGGTATGCTGCCGTTACGCACACGAGCACTACGGACGGCGCGAGAACGAAAACGCACTGCGTCGCGTGCGGGTCGCCCATCCATATGGCAAGCTCCGCCGGGAACAGCAGCATGGCCAGCGTTCCGATGGCGCCGAGGCCCAGGAAGGTAGAGATGCCCACGCGAAAAATGCGGCTGATCTGCCGCTCGCGGTTGAGCGTTTCCGCCTCGGATATCAGCCGGCTCATGGCCACCGGAAGACCAGCCGTGGAGATCGTGAGAAAGACGTTGTAGATCTTGTAGCTGACGTCAAAGTGGTTGAAGCCGTCGTCGTCAAGGATGTTGCCGAGCGGTATTTTATAGATCGCGCCAAGGATCTTTACAATGATGATACCGATGGTATAGATCGCGGCGCCATGAAAAAAATTCTGGCCTTTTTTATTATCAGACATGAATACTCCTTTGGTCGCAAGCTGCCTTACGACAAGCTCAGTTTATGCTTTGTTTTTCTAAATATCTATGCGTCAGCTCTTCATTTGTTTCCGGCGGCCCAGATTTATCATGCCGTCCGTCATATCGTTGAGCTCCATGAGCATCTTCCCGGCGCCAAACGCGTTGCAGCTGAGCGGGTCGTCCACCACCACCGCGTCGATCTTGGTGTTTTCGGAAATGATCTGATCCAGACCATACAGCATACTGCCGCCGCCGGCCATGATGATGCCGTTTTGGGCAAGATCGGTGACAAGTTCGGGCGCCGTTTGCTCCAAAACAGCGTGGATGGCCTCCAGAATGAGCGCCATCGGCTCCTGCAAAGCCTCCACCAGCTCGTTTGAATCGACGGTGACGGTTTTGGGAAGTCCGCTTACAAGGCAGCGCCCGCGCACTTCCTCATACAGCACCTCCGGCCGTTCGACCACGCCGCCGATGCTCTTTTTCAGATCCTCCGCCGTTTGCAAGCCGATGGCCAGATTGTGCTTGCGGCGGATATACTTGACGATCGCCTCGTCAAAGGCGGCTCCGGCCACCTTGACCGACTGGCTGGCCGCCACGCCGCCAAGGGAGATGACAGCGACCTCCGTTGTACCGCCGCCGATATCAACGATCATATGACCGTTCGCCTTTTTCACCTCCACGCCCGCGCCATAGGCAGTGGCGACCGAGCTTTCCATCAAATACACCTTGCGCGCGCCGCCCTCGACCGCGGCGTCAATGATGGCACGCTCCTCCACGCCGGTGATGCTGCCGGGCACAAGGATGAGCACGCGGGGCTTAAAGAGGCTGAAGGAGGTGATGCGGCCGATGAATTCCTTGAGCATACGGCTTGTCATGTCGTAATCGGATATCACACCGGCGGCGATGGGATGGATGGGAATGATATTGGCCGGGGTGCGGCCAAGCATTTTCTTGGCGTCCTCGCCCATGCGTATCACGCGTCCATTGTTGCGGTCGACCGCAACAACGGTGGATTCGCGCAGACGGATCCCCTTGCCCTGCACATACATAAGGGTGGATACCGTGCCGAGGTCGATGGCTATATCTCTTTCAAAAACATACATATCGTTCCCTCCTATTTTTCTCTCGTGCGGGCCAATGTGGCACAGCATATATTCTCCGCGCCCGCCAGCAGCAGCGTTTTGGCGCACTCTGACAAGGTGGAGCCGGTCGTTACAATGTCGTCGACCAGAAGGATGCGCTTGCCCGCGACCTGCGCCGGATCGATCACTGTGTAAGCTCCGGCTATGTTGGCGCGGCGGCGCTCCGGGGAGCCGGTCCCCGACTGGGGCTTCACGCCACGTTTCTTTTTCAAAAGCGGCATGCATTCCTGCCGAAGCTGTCTGGCCGCTTCCCGGGCCAGAAGTTCCGCCTGGTCGTAGCCGCGCGAGCGGCGGCGGCGACGGTCGAGCGGCACCCAGCTGATCACATCGTACTGCCCTTGCAGCTGTTCATAGATCGTGGAGGCCAGCAGCGTTCCAAACGCCGGCGCATATACACGCGAGCCCTGAAATTTATAGCGCAGGATCGCCTGACGCATATCCTTTTCATAATAAACCGAGGACACGCACTGCGAGAAAAAGTCGCCGCGGCTTTTTCCGCCGGCTGTCGTTGTTGGCAGAGTCTCCGCACAGCGGGCGCAGATGCGCGGCCGACCGCCGCCGAGAAAATCGCGGCAGACGATGCAGCGCGTGGGAAAAAACAATTCCAGCAGCCATTGACCCGGCTTCATGCTTCACCAGCCAATCGGACCTTCAGCCCGCTGTAGCGCTTGGCGCGGCGATAGTTATCCGTCATCGCGCCGACAACGGCGTCATCCCCCACGATCACGAGCAGCTTGGCCGCGCGCGTCACGGCGGTGTACAGCAGCCCCCGATACATAAGCTGCGGGGCGGTTTTGGCCGCGGACAGAACCACAGCGCGGTATTCGCTTCCCTGGGATTTGTGCACTGTGACCGCCCAGGCGTGTTCCAGCTCTCCGGCCTGCTCTATGGCGTACTCGGCAAAACGGCCGTCGTAATCGACCACAAAGCTCTCCGATGCGTGGTCGATGGAGTCGATGGTGCCGATGTCGCCGTTAAAGACGCCGTAGCCCTGTATACCGGCGGCGGTCTTCCAGCCGATATCGTAGTCATTTCGGATCTGCATCACGCGGTCGCCCTCGCGGAAGGCGCGCCCAGCATAGCCAAACTCGTTTTTGCTTGCCGTCTGCGGATTGAGCGCTTCCTGCAAAAGCTTGTTCAGCGCTTCCGTGCCGGCCGGGCCTTTGCGGCTGGGACACAGCACCTGAATATCCTGCGGCGGAATGTTCATATTATTCGGAAGCCTTGTCCGGCAAAGCTCCACGATGGTTTTGGCCGCCTCCTCCGGTTCGCGGCGGCGCATGAAATAAAACCCGCCCTTGTTCAGCCGCAGATCCGGCGTTTCCCCGCGGTTGATCTGGTGGGCGCACAAAACGATGCGGCTGGTTTCATCCTGACGAAATATCTCCGTGAGGCGAACGGTTTCCGCCGCCCGGCTGCGGATGATGTCCCGGAACACATTGCCCGGTCCGACGGACGGAAGCTGGTCCGCATCGCCCACCAGTATCAGGCGGCACTCCGGTCTTATGGCCGCCAGCAGCGCGCGCATGAGGGAGATGTCCACCATGGAGCACTCATCCACGATCAGCGCGTCGCAGGAAAGCGGGTCGCTCTGGTCGCGTTTGAAGGTAACGGTATCCGTCTGCTCGGAGAAATTGGCCTCCAGCAGGCGGTGGATGGTGGAGGCGTCCCGTCCGGCAAGCTCGCCGAGACGCTTTGCGGCGCGGCCTGTGGGCGCGGCCAGCAGGGTTTCAAGCCCCATGGCGTCAAACAGCGCCAGCACCGCGCGCACGGAGGTCGTTTTGCCCGTGCCGGGGCCGCCCGTGATGACCACGAGCTGTCTGGTGGCGGCGGCCTCCAGCGTTTGGCGCTGAAGCGGCGCGAAGTGTATCCCCTGCTCTGCCTCGATCTTCTCGATCACGCGGGGGATGTTGATTTTGTTTTCGTAGCTGTGTTTTGCCATGCGGCCAAGCTGCGCTGCCGCAAATACCTCTGCCGCGTACAAACCGGACAGATAACAGGCCTGCACGTTGGCGACCGGCTCGGCGATCACATCGCCGGAGTCAAGCAGCAGCTCAAGGCCTTCCTCTACCTGCTCTGCTTCCACCTCGATCAGCTGCGCCGTGGCGGCAATGAGCTTTTCGCGCGGAATGAAGCAGTGGCCGTTTCCGGCGTTATAACGCAGCTCAAACAGCAGTGCCGCCGCCACACGCTGGGGCGAATCGCCCTCCAGCCCAAGATTGAGCGCCAGCGCATCCGCCTGGGAAAAGGGCGCGCCGATGTGCTCAGTGGACAGTATGTAGGGGTTTTCCTTGAGCAGTTCGAGCGAATCGTCGCCATAATAGCGATAGACACGCAGTGCCAGATACGGCGGCAGCGAAGCCGATGCGAGAAATTCCATCAAGCTTCGCATACCGGTCTGGCGGCGGAATTCCTTGGATATCTCAAGCGCCTTTTTCTCGCTGATGCCCTTGAGATTGGCCAGCAGCTCCGGATGGTCGCGCAGAACGTTGAGCGAATCGTCACCAAAGCGGCTGACGATCAGCGCCGCTGTGGCCGGGCCGATGCCGCGGATGACACGGCTCGACAGATAATCGTAGATGGCCTCCGCCCCGCTCGGCATCGTGCGCTCGGTGTATTCGGCTTTAAACTGCTCGCCATGGCTCGGATGGCGCACCCAGTTGCCCCATGCCGTCAGACTCTCGCCCGGCGCAGCCATGGGGATGCAGCCGACCACGATGCACTGCTCGCCGTCCGTCTCGTCCAGACGCAGCACGCAATATCCGTTTTCCTCGTTTCGAAACAGGATCGACGCCACATAGCCCTCGACCTGTTCAAGCTTTTTTTCTTCCATTCAAACAACCAACTGTATAACACCGGCGGTTGCCAGCGTGATGATGATGCCCGCGATGAACACGCCCAGACAGATGGACGGAAGCGCCCGGGACATACGGATATCCAGCAGCGCCGCGATCATGGCGCCTGTCCAGGCACCGGTGCCCGGCAGCGGGATGGCCACAAACACCAGCAGTCCCCAGAACACACCGCGCATGATCTTCTCGCGGTTTCTCTCCGCTTTTGCCTCCATGTGGTCAACGAATTTGGACAGCCACTTGAAATGCAGCTGTATCCAGTTGAAAACAACGCGCACAAACGCGATGATGAACGGCACAGGCAGAATGTTGCCCAAAAAGCTGATCACAGCCGCCTTCCACAAAGGCAGTCCCAGCAGCACGCCCACCGGGATCGCGCCGCGCAGCTCAAAAACCGGCAGCATGGCCACGATAAAGGTGATTGCCTGCGGCCCGAGCCCAATTTCCTGCAGCACTTCGGTCAGTTCCATTTGTGCCCCTTCCTTCACATGATCTTTTTCAGAAATTGCCCTGTGTAGCTTTGCGGGCACCGGGCGCAATCCTCCGGCGTGCCGGCAAACACCAGCGTGCCGCCCTCGTCGCCCCCCTCGGGGCCAAGGTCGATGATATGATCCGCACACTTGATCACATCCAGATTGTGCTCGATAACGATCACGGTGTTGCCCGCGTCCGTCAGCCGCTGAAGCATATCGAGCAGATGCACCACATCCGCCGTGTGCAGACCGGTGGTGGGCTCGTCGAGCACATACACCGTGGAGCCTGTGGAGCGTTTGGACAGCTCCGTGGCCAGCTTGATGCGCTGGGCCTCGCCGCCGGAGATGGTGGTGGACGGCTGGCCAAGGCGGATATAGCCGAGACCGACGTCATACAGTGTTTGCAGCTTGTTGCGGATCGGCTCCTGGTTGCGGAAAAGCTCCAGCGCCTCCTCAACGGTCATATCCAGCACTTCGGCGATGTTCTTGCCCTTGTAGCGCACCTCCAGGGTCTCGCGGTTGTAGCGCTTGCCATGGCACACCTCGCAGGGCACATATACATCCGGCAGGAAATGCATCTCGATCTTCAAAAGACCGTCGCCCGCGCAGGCCTCGCAGCGGCCGCCGCGCACGTTGAAGGAAAAGCGCCCGGATTTGTAGCCGCGCAGCTTGGCATCCTGCGTGTTGGCAAAAAGGTCGCGGATGAGATTGAAAACGCCGGTATAGGTGGCCGGATTTGAGCGCGGTGTGCGCCCGATGGGCGACTGGTCGATGTTGATGACCTTGTCCACATAGCAAAGGCCATCCACGCCCGCCGATTTGCCGGGCCGAACCTTGACGCGGTTGAGCTCTGCGGCAAGGGTCTTATAGAGAATTTCATTGACCAGCGAGCTTTTTCCGCTGCCGGACACGCCGGTCACACAGGTAAACGCCCCGCAGGGGAACGAAACATCGATGTTTTTCAGATTGTTCTCCGCCGCACCATGAACAGTGAGCCAGTGGCCGTTTCCGCCCCGGCGCTCGGCCGGAACGGGGATCTTTTTGCGGCCGGAGAGATATTGGCCCGTGATCGAGTTTTCGTTTGCCATGATCTGCTCCGGGGTACCGGCGGCCACAACGGTGCCGCCATGAACGCCGGCAGCAGGGCCGATGTCCACGATGTAGTCCGCCGCGCGCATGGTATCCTCGTCGTGCTCAACCACAATGAGCGTGTTGCCGATGTCGCGCAGCTCGCACAGCGTGGCGAGAAGCTTTTCGTTGTCGCGCTGGTGCAGGCCGATGCTCGGCTCGTCCAGAATGTACAGAACCCCCATAAGCGAAGCGCCGATCTGCGTGGCCAGACGAATGCGCTGGCTCTCGCCGCCGGAAAGGGACCCGGACGCGCGGCTGAGTGTAAGGTAGCCAAGGCCCACGTTTGTAAGGAAGCCGAGGCGCGTGCGTATCTCCTTGAGAATGCGGTCGGCGATCATGGCGTCCTGGCCGGACAGGGTCAGCTCATCCAAAAACCGCAGCGCATCGGCCACGGAAAGCTCGCAGAACTCGGATATGCTCAAGCCGCCGACCGTGACGGCCAGCACCTCTTTTTTCAGCCGCCGACCACGGCATTCGGGGCACTCGTATTCACTCATGCAGTCCTCCAGCTCGCTTCGTGCGGAGGCGGACTGCGTTTCCTCATAACGGCGCTGCAGATTGTTTGCGATGCCCTCAAAGGGCTTTTCCAGTATGCCATAGCCGCTGCCGCGCTCATAGCGCAGCTTCAGCGCCTCGCTGCCCGTGCCGTACAGCAGCGCGTGCAGTCCGGCCTCCGGAATGTCGCGGATGGGATCGGACAGACTGAAATGGTATTTCTTCGCCAGCGCGTCGTAGTACATCCGGCAGATGGAATCGCCGCGGGCGTTGCCCCAGCCATAGGCCTGAATGCCGCCATCAAGGATGGAGAGCGCGGGATTGGGAATGATGAGCGACGGATCGATGCGCAGAAGCGAGCCGAGGCCCGTGCATTTCGGGCACGCGCCATAGGGACTGTTGAAGGAAAACAGGCGCGGGCTGAGCTCCTCGATGGATACGCCGCAGTCCTCGCAGGCATAATTCTGCGAAAAGCTGATCTGTCGTTCCTCCTGCGGCAGATCGATGTGCACGATGCCGCCGGACAGCGCCAGCGCCGTTTCGATGGAATCCGTGAGTCGGCGCGTAAGCTCCCGCTTCATCACGAGGCGGTCAATCACCACGTCGATATCGTGATACAGGGTTTTTTTCAGCTTGATATCGTCGGACAGGTCATATATCTCCCCGTCGATGCGCACGCGCGCATAACCGCCGCGGCGCGCGTCATCGAGCACCTTCTGGTGCTCGCCCTTGCGGTGGCGGATGACAGGCGCAAGAACTTGCAGGCGCGTTCCGTCCGGCAGCTCCATGGTTTGATCGACGATCTGGTCGATGGACTGCTGGCGTATCTCCTTGCCGCAAACCGGACAGTGCGGTACGCCGACGCGCGCCCACAGCAAACGCAGATAGTCGTAGATCTCCGTGACGGTACCAACGGTAGAGCGCGGGTTTTTGGAGGTTGTTTTCTGGTCGATGGACACAGCCGGAGACAGACCGTCGATGGAATCGACATCGGGCTTGTCCATCTGGCCGAGGAACTGGCGGGCGTAGGACGACAGGCTTTCCACATAGCGGCGCTGACCCTCGGCAAAAATGGTGTCGAAGGCAAGACTCGACTTTCCGCTGCCGGACAGGCCCGTGAACACAACGAGCTTGTCACGCGGGATATCGAGGCTGATGTTTTTCAGATTGTTCGTTCTGGCACCGCGCACGCGGATGTATTCGTGCATAATTGCTCCTTGGACATAAAAAATCATTTTATTATACACCCATTTTCCCACGATTACAACGAAAAAGCTCTTGTCATTTTCGACAAGAGCCAGTAAAGCAGTTATTTGTTCTCGCGATCGTTCCTTCTATGTTTGGGGATACACATTCCAATAGCCATGCCGACCAGCATCCCGAGCACCAGATATTTCGTGCCAAAAAGCAGACAGGCCATGATCATACCGACGCACATACCCTCGCCGGCGTAGTTGTCGTATTCCCGTTCTTCCTCCCGCGCCTTCTTATGGGTGCGATAATTCACGATACATAAGGCGATCAACAGAACGATCACCGCGCCAAGGCACAGCCATGGCAGCACGGAGGCAAAAAAGTTCTTCATTGCGATTCCTCCTGATTTTGTTTGGCGGTGTTGATGGAGGCGATGAGCATACGTCGAATCGAGCCGCAATCGTGAAGGACGTATTTGGCTGACTCAACAGATAGGATACCTGCCTTCTGTGAAATTTCGATCCAGTATTCCGTTTCGTAGCATTCCTTGAGAGCGATCTGCAACTTGGCGATAAAATCTGCAAGGCTGTGGGCATACTTGGCTTCGCGAATATTGGCGCCGATGCTTGTGCCGCTGCGTTCAAGTTGGTTGGACAATGAGTAGTGGCCCTTAATATTGTCGGTCATGGTCAAGATTTGAACCGCAAAGTCCGTAGACACATCCGCCAGTTTATTGTAAGCCATTCGATCACCACCTCTGTGCAGATTATACTATATATTTCCTTGTCACGCAATGAAATCGCGTAAAACGCGATGAAATCCTCACGGCGTTCGGATGAAATCTGCTTGACGCAGATGAAATTAAATCCGTCCTTCTTCCAACGAAGTTGGATTTCATCACAAAGTGATTTCATCTACCGCAGGTAGATTTAATCCGTCCGAAAGGACGGATTTAGTTGAAAAAAGCTCTTGTCTTTTCAGACAAGAGCTTTTTTCTGGCGGAGAAGGAGGGATTTGAACCCTCGCGCGCTTTTTAGACGCCTACTCCCTTAGCAGGGGAGCCCCTTCGGCCTCTTGGGTACTTCTCCAAGCCGAAAATTCAGTTTTTGCGCAGCCAGAATTAAAACTGGCGGAGAGAGAGGGATTCGAACCCCCGGCCCCTTGCGGAGTCACCGGTTTTCAAGACCGGCTCCATAAACCACTCGGACATCTCTCCGCATCGCCATGGCATTGTACCATATCCGCCGCCGCTTGTCAACGGGAAACTTTCCGGACGGGTGCAAGAGGCAAAATGCGATGTCGGAGTGGAAACCGGCCCGGAAAACCGGGCCGGTTGTTTTCTCATCCGATGGGAGAATTACTCCTCGACTTCCTCGTCCTCTTCGGGAGCGAAGCCGGTGGCATGGCCTTCCGCGGAGATCTCGTACACCAGCGCGTCGCCTTCCATGCGGCTGCGGTTACGCTCGCGGGGCTCCTCTTCCTCCTCACGCACACGGGCGGGAGCCGGTTCCGGCTCGACCAGCGCGCGGATGGACAGGCTGATCTTCTGCTTTTCGTTGTCGATGGCAGTGATCTTCGCGTCCACAACGTCGCCCACGGACAGCACGTCATCGGGCTTGCCGATGCGGCGGTTGGCGATCTGGGAGATGTGGATCAGGCCGTCCACGCCGGGCAGAACCTCGGCGAAAGCGCCGAAGGGCATCAGCTTGACGATGGTGACGGAGGCGATGTCGCCTTCGTTGTACTGCTCGGTGAACTTCAGCCAGGGGTTATCCTCGGGCTTGCGCAGGCCGAGGGAGATCTTCTTCTTCTCGGGGTCGAAGTTGATGACATAAACTTCGATCTCGTCGCCGACCTTCAGCACGTCCGACGGCGTACGCACGCGGTTCCAGCTGATCTCGGAAACATGGACCATGCCGTCCACGCCGCCGATGTCCACAAAAGCGCCGTAAGAGGTCAGGCTCTTGACGGTGCCGGCATACTTCTTGCCGACCTCGATGTTCTCCCACACCTGGGCAGCCTTGGCAGCGCGCTCCTCGGCCTCAACGGCGCGGATGGACCCCACCACGCGGCGGCGGGCGCGGTTGACCTCGGCCATGCGCAGCTTGACCTTGGTCTTGATCAGACCGGACATGTCGGCGCCGCGGGGCATACCGGTCTGAGAAGCGGGCACAAACACACGGATGCCCTTCACATTGACCACGATACCGCCCTTGTTTTCCT
>CAYROZ010000023.1:0-18510 GCA_964426125.1 uncultured Oscillospiraceae bacterium | reverse complement strand
TATAATATTTTTCAATGTTCTTCAATTTAGCCTTGACTTTTTATTTGCAGGCTCACTCGATGCCGAGCAGCTTCATGATGAGCGCCATGCGGATGTATTTGCCATACTGCACCTGGCGGAAGTAGCAGGCGCGGGGATCATCGTCCACGGCCACGGAGATCTCGTTGACGCGCGGCAGCGGATGCAGGATGCGCAGGTCTTCCTTGGCGTTTTTCAGCTTCTCCGGCGTGAGGATGTAGCTGTCCTTCAAACGCAGGTAGTCTTCCTCGTTAAAGAAGCGTTCGCGCTGCACGCGGGTCATGTACAGGATGTCCAGCTCCGGCATAACGGATTCCAGATCGGTGGACTGGGTGTAGGGGATGTTCTTATTTTTAATGTACTGCTCCTTGACGTAGCGCGGCAGCTTCAGCTCCTCCGGCGAGATGAGCACAAAGCGGATGCCGGTGTAGCGGCTCATCGCAGCCACCAGCGAATGCACCGTGCGGCCAAATTTCAGGTCGCCGCAAAGGCCGATGGTCAAATTGTCAAAGCGGCCCTTTTCGCGGTGGATGGTCAAAAGGTCGGTCAGCGTTTGCGTGGGGTGGTTGTGGCCGCCGTCGCCGGCGTTGATGATGGGAACGGTGGAGCGGCGCGTGGCCACCAGCGGCGCGCCCTCCTTGGGATGGCGCATGGCGATGATGTCGCTGTAGCAGCTGACGGTCTGGATGGTGTCCGCCACGCTTTCGCCCTTGGCGGCGGAGGAACTGTTGGCCTCCGAGAAGCCCAGCACCTGTCCGCCCAGCGAAAGCATCGCGCTTTCAAAGCTCAGGCGCGTGCGCGTCGAGGGCTCGAAAAACAGCGTGGCAAGGATCTTGCCGTCGCACTTGTGGGCGTACTTCGCGGGGTTTTCGATGATGTCGCAGCCGGTAGCCACCAGCTCTGCGATCTCTTCCGTGGAAAGCTGCAAAATGTCGATCAGATGTTTCATATCAGCTCACGCCTCCTTTTGTGATCCAACTTTTATCCGAGGGGTCGTCGCGGAAGGCCAGCAGCCGCGCAACGTCCGCTTCGGTGATGTACTTTTCCTCCACGCCCGCCCGGGCGATGGTGTCAAGGTCGGTAAGGCTCACGTTTTTCACGTTGGCCTCCGCCATGCGGTCCAGACCCTTTTTCATGCCGTAGGTGAATATGCTCACCACACCCAGCACCTCGGCTCCCGCCGCACGCAGCGCCGAAACGGTGTCCAGAACGCTGCCGCCGGTGGAGATGAGATCCTCGATGACCACGACCTTCTGGCCCGGCTCAAGCTTTCCCTCGATCTGGTTTTTGCGGCCGTGATCCTTGCTGCCCGAGCGGACATAGCCCATGGGCAGGCCCAGCAGATGCGCGGCGATGGCAGCGTGGGCGATGCCGGCCGTGGCCGTGCCCATCAGAACCTCCGCCTGCGGATACTGCTGCTGCACCGTGTCCGCGATGGCCTGTTCGACCATGTCGCGCACCGCCGGCGCCGTGAGGATCAGACGGTTGTCGCAGTAAATGGGGCTTTGGATGCCGCTGGCCCAGGTGAACGGCTCCTGCGGACGCAGAAACACCGCGCCGATGGACAAAAGCCCTTTTGCAACGCTCATGCGAATATCCATGAACAAACTCCTCCTGCTTGTTTATTAATGTTGTCAGACGCCCAGAAACTCCGCGCGGCAGCGGCGATAGGCCGCCACGGGGTCGTCCGCCTGTGTGATGGGCCGGCCCACCACGATGTAGTCCGAGCCGAGCTCACGCGCCTTTTCCGGCGTGGTCACGCGCTTCTGGTCGCCCGCATCGCCCCCGGCAAAGCGCACGCCCGGCGTGACGGTCAAAAAGCTCTCGCCGCAGCGCTCATGGATGGCCCCGGCCTCCAGCGGCGAGCAGACCACGCCGTCGAGTCCGGCGCGCGCCGCGTTTGCCGCATAGTGCAAAACGACCTTTTGAATGGGCTGGTCGATGAGCAGCTCGCGCTGCATATGCTCCTGATCGGTGGATGTGAGCTGGGTAACGGCGATGAGCAGCGGCCGCGTGCCGTCCGGCCGGGTCAGCCCCTCCAGCGCCGCCGCCATCATGGCCTCCGTGCCCGCCGCGTGAAGATTCACGATGTCCACATCCAGCGCGGAAAGCGCCGCCATGGCCTTTTTCACCGTGTTGGGGATGTCGTGCAGCTTAAGGTCAAGAAAGATCTTATGCCCGCGCGCGCGAATGTCCCGCACGATGGACGGCCCCTCCGCATAAAACAGCTCCATGCCGATCTTCACAAAGGGCTTTTCCTGCGTGAAGCAGTCGAGAAATGCAAGCGTTTTCTCCCGGCTGTCAAAATCCAGTGCAACGATAACGTCCTTACCCATGGTGTGCTCCTCCTATAATATCCGTTAAATTCTCTATGCCGCAGCGCTCCATGACCTCCGGCAACGCGTTCAGGATGTTCCGGCAGGCGAACGGCTCCACCAGATTCGCCGCGCCCACGCCCACAGCCGTGGCCCCGGCCAGCATCAGCTCCAGCACGTCCTCCGCGCGCGTCACTCCGCCCATGCCGACGATGGGGATGTCCACCGCCTCGTAGACCTGATACACCATGCGCACGGCCAGCGGAAGCATCCCCGGCCCGGACATACCGCCCGTTCCGTTTGCCAGCAGCGGCCGGCGGTGTTTCAGATCGATGCGCATGCCCGGCAGGGTGTTGATGAGGCTCACGCCGTCCGCGCCCGCTCTCTCGCAGGCTTTGGCCACCGCCGCGATATCCGCCGCCGTGGGCGAGAGCTTCAGGATGATCGGTTTTTTCGTCACGGCCCGCACGGCCCGCGTGACCTCCGCCGCAGCCTTTGGATCGGCGCCGAAGGCGGCCCCGCCGCCGTGGACATTGGGGCAGGAGATGTTCACCTCGAACCAGCCGATCGCATCCTCCACGTCCAGTCGCTCGCAAACCTCCGCGTATTCCCGAACGGAAAACCCGCTCACATTCGCCATGACGGGCTTATGGAATACCGCCCGCAGCCGCGGAAGCTCCTCCGCGATCACAGCGTCCACGCCCGGATTTTGCAGTCCCACGGCATTGAGCAGCCCGCCGGCATATTCCGCGATGCGCGGCGTGGGGTTGCCAAAGCGCGCTTCGCGCGTGGTGCCCTTGAACGAGAAGGTGCCCAGGCAGTTTATATCGTAAAGCGCGGCGAACTCATAGCCATAGCCAAAGGTGCCGCTGGCGGGAATGATGGGGTTATCAAGCTCGATGCCGCACAGCGTGACACGGGTGTTCACCATACGATCTCCTCCTTTTGCAGCACCGGGCCGTCCTTGCAGATGCGCTTGGTGCCGTATTTCGTCCGGCACGAGCAGCCCATGCACGCGCCGAAGCCGCAGCCCATGCGCTCTTCAAAGCTGAACTGCCCATCGCTCCGGCAGGCATCATACACGGCCCGCAGCATCGGCTCCGGCCCGCAGGTGTAAAGATAGCTGTATTCCCCCGCAGCAGCCATGCCGTCCGTCACGAGCCCGCGCACTCCCGCGCTGCCGTCCGCCGTGGTGAGGATGACCTGCGCGCCCAGAGCACGGAATTCATCCGCCAGGAAAATATCCTCCGCCCGGTTGTAGCCGAGCACCGCCGTGACGGGCGTTCCCTGCGCCGCGAGCCGCCTGGCCAGCCCATAAAGCGGCGGGATGCCCACGCCGCCGCCGACCAGCAGCGGACGGGGCCCGCAGGGGGCCATATCGTAGCCGTTTCCAAGGCCCGAAAGCACGTCCAGCGTCTCGCCGGGGGCCAGGCGGGTCATGTCCGCCGTGCCGCGGCCGAGCACCTTATAGATCAGCGTGACCTCATCCTCCGCCCAGTCGCACACGGAGATGGGCCGCCGCAGAAAATAGCCCGCAAGCTTCAAATTCACAAACTGGCCCGGCGCAGTGATGGCGGAGGTATCGCCGCCAAGACGCAGCCGGTAAACGCCCTCGGCCAGGCGGGTGTTTTCAAGGATGGTCATAACGCCCTGTTTCATGCCTCGGCCTCCCTTTCAAGCAAGCGTTCATCGTACCAGACGGCCTTTCCGTCCATGGCCGTCAGCAGGCAGCGGCCATACACCGGCCAGCTTTCAAACGGCGTAGCCCGTCCAAGGGACAGAAATTCCGCCGGGTCTATCGTATAGTTTTCTTCCAGATCGAATACCGTGATGCCGTTGTCCTCCGAAAGACCGAAGCGGCGGCGGGGCGCATCGTGCATCAATTCCATCAGCCGCGCGAAGGACACGATGCCCGGTTTGACAAGGTAAGTGTAAAGCAGCGGGAAGGCCGTTTCCAGCCCGACCACGCCCATCGGACTTTTTTCAAGACCACGGCTCTTTTCCTCCGCACTGTGGGGCGCGTGGTCGGTGGCGATCATGTCGATCGTGCCGTCTGCAAGGCCCTCCAGCAGCGCCTCGCGGTCGGAGGCATCGCGCAGAGGCGGGTTCATCTTAAAGCGCCCTTCCTCCCGCAGCATGGAATCGTCCAGCAGCAGATAGTGCGGCGCGGTCTCGCAGGTGACGTCCAGGCCCTCCGCCCTGGCCCGGCGGATGAGTTCCACGCTCTCTTTCGTTGAGATGTGGCAAACGTGATAGGCGCAGCCGGTCTCGCGCACCAGCTGCAGATCGCGGGCAATGGGCCGCCATTCGCTCTCCGAGCAGATGCCCCGGTGGCCGTGGGCTTTGGCGTAGGCTCCGTCGTGGATATAGCCGCCGCGCAGCAGAGAATTGTCCTCGCAGTGGGCCACGATCACCTTGCCCAGACGCTTGGCCTCCACCATCGCCGCGCGCATCCGCTCCTCGCTTTGCACGCCGCGGCCATCGTCGGAAAAGGCCACGACCTGCCCCGCCATGGCCGCCATGTCGCTGAGCGCCTCGCCCTGCTCGCCCATGGTGATCGCGCCGTAGGGGATCGTGCGCACGACCGCATCGCGCCGGATGAGATCGAGCTGGCGGGAAAGATTCGCCGGTGTGTCCGGCACGGGGTCGAGATTCGGCATGGTGCAAACGGTGGTATAGCCGCCGTGGGCTGCCGCGAGAGTGCCGGTGCGGATGGTCTCTTTATAAGAAAAACCCGGCTCCCGAAGATGCACATGAACATCAACGAAACCGGGCAATATCACAAGGGAGGAAGCATCGCGCTCCAAAGCAGCGGCACCGCCGCCGCAAAAAATGGAAACACGGCCGCGGGAAAACGCGCCTCGATGGAACAGCTGGGCGTTGTTCAAAATCAGTTCCACATTCATCGCTCCCATCTTTCAAATTCAAGTTAGGGTATCATATCGCGGCCCGCTTGTCAAGCGCGATCTTTCCCCCTCGCCCGTCCCCCCGTGCCGGGCCGCGGCCCGGCCGGAAAAACGCATCTCACAGCTCCGACTCGGGAATGTTATACTCAAAGGTCCCGATGTGGGCATAGGACTCCTTTACCAGCTCAATGAATTTTTTCACCGGCGGCGAAAGCTCCTTGTCCCGCCGGGTCAGAATGCCCACCGGGATCTGCGTGTTCGGATAGCAAAGGGACGAGCAGATCGTGGATTTTGCGGTGCTGGTGCGGGGGTCGTCCTTGCCGAAAACGCCGTTGGCCGCCGAGCACAGAAACACGCACACATTGCTGGCCACCAGCGTGAGGATCAGCGAGATCTCATTGCCGTTGTATATCACCTCCGGCGTAAATCCGGCCCGGTTGCAAAGCTGAAGCGTCACCTCACAGCTGCTTTTGTCGGCGTTGAACAGACCAAAGCGCTCGTGCGAAAGCTCGCGCAGGTTGATGACTCTCTTTCCCGCCAGCGGATGCGTGGCCGGCAGCAGCACCAGCATGGTGTCCGTGTAGAGCAGATCCCAGTTGTACTCATCGTACTGCGCGGGATTTGTGGAAATGGCAAAATCGATGGCGCCGCTGTCCAGCTGGACCATCATCTCCTCCAGATTGGACACCGTGTGCGTGATGGATATATTGGGATACGACAGCATGAAGCGCGGGATCAGATCGTTCGTGATACCGGGGCCAAAGGTGCTGAAGGATATGCGCCCGGTGCCCTTTTCGTAGTTTTTCTTCAGCTCCTCCAGCCCGAAGTTCAGCTCGGTGTACATGCGGTTGACATGGCGCAGAAAGATGCGGCCGCTTTCATTGAGCTTGATTTTATTGCGGGAACGGTCAAAAAGCGGAACGCCCAGCTCCGCCTCCAGCCGGGCGATGGTAGCGCTGAGCGAGGGCTGCGATATGTGAAGAACTTCGGCGGCTTTTGTGATATGCTCGTATTCGGCCACCACGCGGAAGTAGTTGAGCTTTACAAGATCCATGGTTTCTCCTTGCTTTTTTATGAAATGGAAAGGTCTGTGCACCGCAGCGCACGGCAGCATAACTCGCCAGTTATACTAGTGTGTTCAATTATATATTGTACAAATTCGGATGTAAAGACTAAAATTATTTTATTAACAATCACCACAATATATCCGGCTGCGCGCAATATATCCAGCCGGAAGGCAAGGAGAATCCATTATGATCACATTTGTGGAACAAAGAGACTGTGACTTTGCCGTTGTAGGCAGCGGCGGAGGCATGGTCGCGGCGGCCAGAGCCGCCCAGGCCGGAAAGAAAGTCATCGTTCTGGAGAAAACCAAAACCGTCGGCGGCGGAATGCTGTTTGCCAGCACGATGAGGACCTTCGGCAGCCAGTGGCAGAAGAAAAGAGGGCTTCCGGATGTAACGGCGGAATACGCCCGCAAGTATCTGGACGAGTGCTTCTGGAAAATCGAGCCGGAGCTTGTGAGCAACATCCTGCGCGGCACCGGCGAATTTTTCGACTGGATCTGCGAAACCTGCGGCTTCCCGGAGGATATGTTCACCGTTGGCCGCTATGTGTTTGACGACGAGCAGACCGGCCCGCTGGGCCCGCAGTACGGCAAGCAGCACAACGGCTTCGGCCGCGTGGTGGTGCAGACGCTGTATAAGATGCGCGAGCAGCTCGGCATGGAGGTGCTCACGGAGCACCGCGTTGTGGATCTGGAATGCGAAAACGGCAAGATCACGGCGCTGATCGCCGAAACGCCGAACGGCTTTGTGAAGATCAACTGCAAGGCCTGTCTGATGGCCACGGGCAGCTGGGTGAACAACCGCAAGTACACCGAGGCGGTCCTGCCCGGATTTTTCGATGTGGACATGGGCCCGTCCGCCCATGTGAACCCGGCCTACACCGGCGACGGCATCGCCCTGGCGGAAAAAGCGGGCGCGCTGGTCGATTACGAAAGCTTCTGCCTGCGTCTCATGGGGCCGATGTACTTCGTTCAAAACCCCACCTACTCCGGCATGACCATCAGCCCCTACAGCATTTCGGTCAACCTGCTCGGCAAGCGCTACGCCAGCGAGCCGCTGATCGCCCACATGACCCAGTTCGACGGCGGCGCGATCATCGGCGCACAGCCGAAGGGCAAGGTTTTCGCCATCTTCTCGGAAAACGCCCTGCGCGAATCGATCAAACTCGGCGACATCGGCGCGGCCATCCCCGACCCCATCCTGCGCGGCCAGCCGCTGCCCCCCACGATGGAGCAGGCGCACCGCGACATCGAAAAGGCGCAGGCCGACGGACTGAAAAACTGCTTCCGCGCCGACACCATCGAGGAGCTGGCCGAGCTGACCGGCATCGACAAGGCCGGTCTTGTGGAAACCGTTGAAAGCTACAACCAGTACTGCCGCGACGGCTTTGACTGGGGCTTCTACAAGGACAAAGGCACGCTTCTGCCGCTCAACGAGGGCCCGTATTACGCTGTGAGCGGCTTCATGGCCACGGACGGCGCCTTCGGCGGTATCCGCGTCAACCCGGACATGCAGGCCTACGCCCAGAACGGCGGTCTGGTGGAAGGGCTTTACTGCACGGGCGACTTTGCCTCCGGACGCCATGTAAGCGTTTGGGGCACCGTGAAGCGCCAGTTCATAAACGACATGAACTGGGCTTTGACCGGCAGCTACATTGTCGGCGATCGAGTGGTAAAATACCTTGACTCACTGCAGTGAGGGCAAGGAACTATTAGAAAAAGGAGAACAACATGAAAAAGCTAGCACTGATCCTCGCAATCGTAATGCTCTTTTCCTTCGTGCTGACCGGCTGCGGCTCCACGGACGGCGAGAGCGCGACCACTGAGACCAAAACCGAAGCGGCACCGGCGGAAGAGGGCGCCGTGGCAGAAGAGAGCGGCGAAGCCTCGGGCGAGGCCTCCGGCGAAGCGGTCGACTCCACCATGGAGGCGGAGTCCATCAGCGGCGGCAAGGTCCTGCGCGTGATCCTCAGCGCACAGCCCGGCAGCATCAACCCCCTCACGGTCACCTCCGCCGGCGACTGCAACTATGTTGCCCAGTGTATGTATGACACGCTGCTGGCCTACAACAGCGAAACCGGCGCGCTTGAGCCCAGCGTGGCCACGGCGTGGGAGTGGATCGACGACCTCCACCTGCAGCTGACGCTGCGCGACGACGTGGTCGCCGCCGACGGCACCACCTTCACCGCCGACGACGTGTATTACACCATCCAGTGCGGCGTGAACGGCGACGCGCAGAGCAACTGGCAGTATGTTGACATCGACGAGTGCAGCGTGGTCGACGAGCAGACGATCATCATCGGCATGACCGAGGTCCACCCCACCTATGTGTCCCTGCTGGCCAACATTATGTACGTTCCTCTGGTGGACGAGTCCTCCGTGGAAGCCAACGGCGGCTGGGATGCCTGCGCGCGTGCCCCGCTTTGCTCCACCGGCCCGTACCTGTTCAACGAATGGGTGGACGGCGAATACATCCGCCTTGTGAAAAACGAGAACTACTGGGGCGATGAGCCTTACTATGACGAGCTGATCTTCTCCTGGGTCGCCGACAGCACCTCCCGCACCATGGCCATCGCCGCGGGCGACGCCGATATCGCCGTGGAGATCAACAGCACCGACTACAACTCCCTCGAGTCCTACGGCAACTGCGTCGGCTATGTCACGCCGGCCAGCGGCACCTACTGCCTGTTCCTCAACACCGAAAACGAGTATCTGAAGAATGATCTGGTCCGCGAGGCCATTGCCTGCGCGATCAACGCGGAGGCCCTGCGCCAGGTCGGCGCGGCGGGTCTGGGCGATCTTTCCGATTCCGTTCTGCCGGTTTCCAGCGCCTACTACTTCGCGGCGGGCGACGACTTCACCCACGAAACCAACATTGCCCGCGCCAAGGAGCTGCTGGAGCAGGCCGGCTATCCCAACGGCTTTGAGCTGAGCTTCCCGCTGCCCTCGTTCAACCAGATCGAAGGCGAGGTCATCCAGGCCTGCCTGGGCGAGATCGGCATCACCGTTAAGCTGGACGTGCTCGACTTCTTCAGCTATCTGACCATCTCCGACACGGGCGCTTACGATCTGGCCTATCAGTCCACCACCCCCACCGACGTGACCACCGTTCTCGGCTACTTCGACAACCGCATGGCCCAGAACCTGCGCTTCGGCGGCATCGTGGGCGGCTTTGACGATCTCAACGAGCTGATCGACATCTGCCGCTACTCCACCAACAACGACACGCTGATGCAGGGCTGGAAGGATTTCCAGGATTACATCCGCGACAACCACCTGGTTATTCCCTGCTATGCCAAAAGCTTCTTCTATGCGGCGGACGCAGAATATGATATGCTGTATACGATCGACGGCATCATCAACATCGCCAGCGTGACCCCCGCGAACTGATCCCCTTCAAACGCGCAAAATCATCGAACCGTAAAAAAACTGTCCCAGCCATTTTACGGCTGGGACAGTGAGGTATTTATTATGGAAATGCTAAAATATATCATCCGGAGAATACTGCTTCTGATCCCGGTCGTCATCGGCGTCATGCTGATCGTGTTCACCTTCCAGTCCATTTCCGGCGACGACCCCGCCCTGTCCATTCTCGGCGCGGGTTCCACGGAGGAAGCGCGGGAAGCCAAGCGCGAGGAGCTGGGCCTGAACGACCCGATCGCCGTGCAGTTTGGGCGCTATGTGTGGAATTTCTTCACCAAGGGCGATCTGGGCACCTCCTATGAAACGGGCCAGCCGGTCACGCGGGAGATCTTCAACCGCTTCCCCGTTACGATCAAGCTTGCGGTCATCGCGGTCTTTTTCGGCGTTTTGTTCGGCATACCGCTCGGCATATGGGCCGCCATGCGCCAAAACCGGCCGATCGACAACGCCATCGTGACCTTTTCCGTGTTTTTGGAATCCGTTCCGAATTTCTGGCTGGCACTGCTGATGATCACGCTGTTCAGCATCCGCATGCACATTCTGCCGTCCATCTTTGAGCGCTCGCTCTCCGGCTGGGTGCTGCCGAGCATAACGGTCATCGTGGGCTCGCTTTCCATGATCATCCGCGTCACCCGCTCCAGTATGCTCGAGACCATCCGGCAGGACTATGTCCGCACGGCGCGGGCCAAGGGCCAGACGGAGCTTGCCATCATCCTGCGCCACATCCTGCGCAACTCGCTCATCCCCATTGTCAACTCCGTGGGCAACACGCTCGGCCAGCTGCTCGGCGGCGCGCTGATCGTGGAGACCATCTTCGGTATGCCCGGCATCGGCAAATACACCGTGGATGCGGTGTCCGCCAGAAACTACCCCGCCATTCTCGGCAGTGTGGTCATTCTGGCCATCACGTTCACGCTCATCAACCTGATCGTCGACCTCACCTACATTTTGATCAACCCCAGCCTGAAAACGGCCATCATCAAAAACGGTCAGTCGAAAAGGCAACTGAAAAAAATGCTGAAGGAGGAAGACTGACATGGCCAAACGAGTTACGCCTCAAATGGAAAAAATAAACCGCCAGAACGAACGCAGAAAGCGGAAAAAATACTCGTTCTGGGGCGACGTGTGGCACAGCCTGTGCAAAAATCCCGTCACCTGCTGCGCAATGGCCGTTACCTTTGCGCTCATTCTCGTGGCCATTTTTGCCGACTTCATCGCGCCCTACCCCTACGACGCCGCCGATTATCTCAATATGCTCAGCCCGCCCAGCGCCGAGCACTGGTTCGGAACGGACAATCTGGGCCGCGACCTGTTCAGCCGCTGCATCTACGGCGCGCGCTACTCGCTGTCCCTGGGGCTTATCTGTATGCTGCTCGGCATGGTCAGCGGTGGTCTGCTGGGGCTGATCGCCTCGTTTTTCGGCGGAGCGGTCGATAACATCATCATGCGCATCATGGACGTGTTCCAGGCCATTCCGGGCACGCTCATGGCCATCACAGTGATCGCCGCGCTGGGAAAGGACATCCCGCAGCTGCTGTTCGCGCTGGCACTGAGCAGCCTGCCGATCTTTTCAAAAACCGTGCGTGCGGCCATTTTCACCGTGCGCGAAAACGAATACATCGAGTCCAGCCGCGCCCTGGGTGCGGGCAATCTGCGGCTGATGTTCCGCCACATGCTCCCCAACGCGCTCGGCCACATCATCATCTATGCCGTGGGCATGATTTCCGGCAGCATCATGCTGATCGCCACGCTGAGCTACATCGGTCTGGGCATTCAGCCGCCCACGCCGGAGTGGGGCGCGCTTTTGAACGCGGGCAAGGGCTACATCACGTCCTCGGCCTATCTTGTGTTTTATCCCGGCCTGTGCATCATGATCGCCGTGCTGGCGCTGAACATTCTCGGCAACGGACTGCGCGATGCGCTCGATCCGCGTCTGAAGTAAGGAGGGCAGGATATTATGAACCAAACAACATCCTCCGCCGCGCCGCTGCTGGAGATACGCAATCTGGTCGTTCACTACGAAACGCCGGCCGGCGTTGTGGAAGCGCTGAACGACATCTCGCTGACCGTTGAGCGCGGCGAATCCGTGGCGCTGGTGGGCGAGACCGGCGCGGGCAAGACCACCACGGCGCTTTCCGTCATGAAGCTGCTGCCGGTGCCGCCGGCCCGCATTGTGGACGGCAGCATCTATCTCAACGGCGAAAGCGTGCTGGACAAAAGCGAAAAGGAAATGCGCACCGTGCGCGGCAGCACCGTGAGCATGATCTTCCAGGACCCCATGACCGCCCTCAACCCCTCCATGAAGGTGGGCGAGCAGGTGGCCGAGGTCATTCGTCTGCACAAAAATTGCAGCCACGCGGAGGCCTCCGCCATGGCCGCGCGCTCGCTGGCGATGGTGGGCATTCAGGAAAACCGTCTGAACGATTATCCGCACCAGTTCTCCGGCGGCATGCGCCAGCGCGTCGTGATCGCCATTGCGCTGGCCTGCGAGCCGGATCTGCTCATTGCCGACGAGCCCACCACCGCGCTGGACGTGACCATTCAGGCGCAGGTGCTCGATCTGATCCGGGAGCTGCGGCGCAAGCTGAACACCTCCATGCTGCTCATCACGCACGACTTCGGCATCGTGGCGGAAATGTGCGACCGCTGCGCCATCGTTTACGCCGGCCAGATCGTGGAATCGGGCACCGTGCGCCAGATATTCAAAAACTTCCGCCACCCCTACACCAAGGGGCTGTTTGAGTCGATCCCGAGTTTGAACAAAAAGGTGGGTCGTCTCAAGCCCATCCGCGGGCTGATGGCCAACCCCATGGATCTGCCGCCGCACTGCAGCTTTGCCTCCCGCTGCGAGTATTGCAGTGAGGACTGTCTGCACGGCGAGCCGCCCACTGTGGAGGTCGAGCCGGGTCACTTTGTAAGCTGCCGTCATTACGATCTGGTGGGAGGCGAGACACATGAGTAAGCTGGAAATACGACATCTGAAAAAATACTATCCCACCTCCGACGGCCTGCTGCACGCCGTGGACGACGTCACGCTCGACATAAACGAGGGCGAGACCATCGGCATCGTGGGCGAGTCCGGCTGCGGCAAGTCCACGCTGGGCAAATCGATCCTGCGCCTTACCGAGCCCACCGCCGGAAGCGTGACGATGGACGGCGTGGAGATCACAAAGCTTTCCCCCGCCCAGCTCAAGCGCTACCGCACGAAAATGCAGATCATCTTCCAGGACCCGTTTTCCTCCATCGACCCGCGCATGACCGTTCGCCAGCTGATCGCGGAGCCGCTTTACATCCACCGCATCGCAAAGGACAAGGCAGCCGTGGAAGAGCGCGTGCGCAGCTTGATGGAAACCGTGGGGCTGGATCTGCGTTTTTCAAACTCCTACCCCCATGAGCTCGACGGCGGCCGCCGCCAGCGCATCGGCATTGCCCGCGCTCTGGCGCTCGAGCCGGAATTCATCGTGTGCGACGAGCCGGTGAGCGCGCTGGACGTGTCCATTCAGGCGCAGATCCTCAATCTGCTTCAGGATCTGCAGGAGCAGAAAAAGCTGACCTATATGTTCATCACCCACGATCTTTCGGTCGTTCGTCACATCTCGAACACCATCTGCGTTATGTATCTGGGCCAGGTGATCGAGCAGTGCGCCACGGACGAGCTGTTTGAAAACACGCTCCACCCCTATTCCCAGGCGCTGCTGTCCGCCATTCCGGTCCCCAGCGTGGACGAACGGCCCCAGCGCATCCTGCTCACCGGCGAGGTATCCTCGCCCATTGCGCCGAAGGATGTGTGCCGCTTTGCCCCGCGCTGCCGCTTCTGCACGGAGGATTGTCTCAACCGCCCCGCGCCGAAGCTGCGCGATGTGGGCGGCGGACACAAGGTGGCCTGCCACAAAATTTAAAGCGCGGCCCGAACGGCCGCGCCCATACAGCAAAGCTCCCCCGAACGCCGCCAAAGCGCTCCGGGGGAGCTTGTTTTTTCACCATATCCGCGCCGGGGCCCTCACTGTGCCGAGGACAGGCTGCGCATCCACTTTTTCCGCCGGAAGATCACAAGGCTGATGGCAAGGCGAACGCCCTCCTCCAGCGACAGCAGAAAATACACATACGGGATCGGCCAGTGCAGCACAAACGCGCCCAGCAGTCCCAGCGGCACGCCGAAGCCCCATGTGCCAAGGATATCGACCGCCATCACATAGCCCGTGCGCCCGCCGCTGCGGATCACACCGCCGCCGAGGATCATGTTCAAAAGTTTCAGCGGCGCGACCAGCGCATAGGCAAAAAGGATCTGCTGCGTGAGCCGGCGGACCTCCGGCTCCACCCGGTAGATGCGCACGTAAAACGGGCTCACAGCCACGACCAGCACGCTCAGAACCGCCGCGCCGGCCAGCCCATACCACAAAAGCTTTTTCGCCTCGCTGTAGGCCGCGTCGTATTCGCGGCTTCCAAGGCGCTGCCCCACCAGCACGCCCGCTGCCTGCGACAGGCCGCACAGCGCCCCGATCACGAGTCCCTGCACGGGATTGGTGAGACTCATCGCCGCCGCGGCCTCGGTGCCCATGCGGCCATAGATGGCGGCGTATACATTCTCGCCCAGACTCCACAGCAGCTCGCACACGAGTATGGGCAGCAGCATGGCCAGATACTGCCGGCGCGCAAACGGCGGTCTTATCTCCCCGCGCACGGCCGCCGGCAGGGCCCTTCTGCGCCGCGCCAGAAGCAGCATGACAAGGAAGTTGCCCCACTGGGAGGCCACCGTGGCAATGGCAGCGCCGCGCACGCCCAGCGCCGGAAAGCCGCCCTTGCCGAAGATCAGCAGCCAGTTCAGCCCCGTGTTCAAAAGTGCGGATGCGATCGACGCGTACAGCGGCAGCTTTGCCTCGCCCACGCAGCGCAGCAGCGCAGAAAGCAGCGTGGCCCCGGCCATGGGAAAGAAGGTTCCCGCGATGATCGAAAGATACGCCGCGCCCTCCTCTCGCGTGGCCGGATCGGCCGTATAAAGCGACAGAATGGCCCGCGGGCAAAACGCGCACAGCGCCGTGAACCCCGCCGCGAGGATGAGCGCGAGCCACAGGTTTACATAAAAACTGCGCCGCACCTCCCGCCGGTCCCGCCGGCCGATGTATTGGGCGATCATGATGCCCGCCGCCGCGCCCACCGCCGACGAAACGACCGAGAAAACGGACGAAAATTTTCCCGCCAGACCGACCCCGGCCACGCTGACCGAGCCGAGCTGCCCGATCATGATCTGGTCGACCATGCCAAACGACGACTGAAGCATCGATTGCAGGGCCACCGGCACCGCCAGGGCCATAACGGTTCGGAAAAAAGACCTTTCGCGCTCCACGAAAAAAAACGCCTCCCTGCGCTTTGATGACGCTTTCATTCTACGCAGCCGCACCACGAAACGCAAAGGTTAAGCGCATAACCCAAGCCAAAAATAAAGACCCAAGCTTGTGCATCCTGCATAAGCCTGGGCCGTTTTTCATTCCGTTCGGCGCGCCGTGCTCCCGCGCCGGACCAGCGCGACCGGCAGTCTGACCTCGCTTTGCGTTTCCTCTCCCGCGCGCAGCGCCAGCAGCTTTTCGATGGCCAGCCGCGCCCGCAGCGCCCCGTCCTGCCGCACCGTCGTGAGCGTGGGCGAGACCAGCGTGCAAAGCGGGATATCATCAAAGCCCGCCACCGACAGCCGTTCCGGCACCGCCACGCCGTTTTCCAGCAAAAACTGCATCAGGTCGATGGCATAGTAGTCCGACACCGCAAACACCGCCGTGGCCGCCAGCAGACGATCCATCTGCCGCGCATAAAACGCACGGCGCGTCTGCCGCTGCATGGGCACGAGCAGGCGCTCGCTGCGCGCGCCAAGGCCCGCGTCAAAGCCGTCCATCCGCTCGCGGTCAACGCCGATGTCGTTATCGGCCAGGCACAGGCACCGCCGGTGGCCAAGCGCGGAAAACAGCGCGCCCATCTGCCGCCCGCCGTCAAAGTTGTCGATGGTGATATTCACAATACGCTCGGGCTTTTCGCAGTAGCCGTCGTACACCACAAACGGAATGCGCATCCGAGCGCGCAGATAGCTGTAATCCTGCTGGCAAAAGCCGATCACCACCACCCCGTCCATGTTCCACATCGAGGCAAAACGCAGTATCTCCTCGGCCCGCTTGGCCTTTTTGACCATCATGAAGCGTCCCTGCGCCTCGATTTGGGTGGACAGGCCGTCCAGCGACGAGGCGATGAATGCATCGTCGAGCGTGTGGCCCTCGTACTTTTCGTGGTCGTTTACAAACACGCCGATGATCTTCGAGTCGTTCTGCGCCAGCAGGATACCGGCCATGCTGGGGATATACTCCTGCCGCTCCAGCTCCTGCTGCACGCGGCGCACCGTTTCGGCGGATATCTTGGCGGTCTTGCCGTGGATCACATTGGACACCGTGGCCGTGCTGAGTCCAAGGTTCTCCGCAATGTCGCATATCCTTACCCGCTGCTGCATTTTTCCCGCCTCCCTTTTCCGCTTGCCAGTATAGCACAAAATCACGCGCCGCGGCACGCGCGATCTTATTCGTCTCGATTTTCTTTACCAATGCACATTTTTTCGTTTTTTTGCGCTATACTATGAAAGGTTTAAACGTTTAAACGAAAGCGAGGCAAAGCACATGGACATCCATGACACCATCCCTTCGCTGGCCGACCGCTTCGCCGCCTGCTCCGGTATGCTCACGGCGCTGGGCGACGAAACGCGGCAGCATCTGATCGTGGAGATGCTGAAGATCGGCCAGTGCAGCGGCGTTCGCGTGGGGCAGATCACGGAAAGGACCAACCTGTCGCGTCCCGCCGTGTCGCATCATCTGCAGATCATGAAAAACGCCGGCATTGTGAAGATGCGGCGCGAGGGCACAAAAAATTACTACTACTTCGACCCCGAGATGGAGGCCTTTGAGCATCTGATCGACACCTTGCAGCTTGCGATGGATATCACAAAACAATTGCCGGACAGGCAGGAAATAAACCAGGAGGTATGACCATGGAATTGTTGGAGATCATGAAAGCGCGCCACAGCGTTCGCCAGTACACCGCCGCGCCGATCGAAACGGAAAAGCGCGCCGCGCTGAGCGAGCTGGCCGAAAGCCTGAACCGCGAGCACGCTCTGCACGTGCAGGTCCTGTACGATGAGCCGAAGTGCTTCGATTCGTTCATGGCGCATTACGGCAAGTTCACCGGCGTTCAAAACTACATCGCGCTGGTCGGTCCGAAGGGCGCAAAGCTGGACGAAAAGCTGGGCTATGCCGGCGCTGCACTCACGCTCAAGGCACAGCAGCTCGGGCTGAACACCTGCTGGGTGGCCATGTCCCACGGCAAAAGCCGCGCCGCTGTGGACAAGGGGGAAAAGCTGGTTTGCCTTATCTCCCTGGGCTATGGCGAAACGCAGGGCGTGGAGCACACGAACAAGGCGCTCGACAAGGTGAGCAATCTCTCCGCCGCTTCGCCGGACTGGTTCCGCGCCGGTGTGCAGGCCGCACTGCTCGCCCCCACCGCAATGAACCAGCAGAAGTTCTTCTTCGCGCTCGGCGCGGACGAGAGCGTGAAGCTCTCCTGCGGCTCGGGCTTTTACACAAAGCTCGATCTCGGCATCGTGAAGTATTATTTCGAGGCCATCAGCGGCAAAACCGCCATGACCTGACACGCAAACACCCCGCCGCGACCATTCCGGTTCTCGGCGGGGTGTTTTGTTATTCACTTGAGCAGGTCCAGAAATTCCTCCAGACACAGGCCGTTTTCCATGATGTATTCCGCTGCCTCCACGCCCACATAGCGCAGGTGCCACGGCTCGTATTCCACGCCGGTGATCGCGGTTTTGTCCTCCGGGTAGCGGATGATGAAGCCATACTCCGTGCAGTGCTCCTCCAGCCAGAGCATCAGACCGCTGCCGCCGATGTACGGCTGCATATCCTGGTCGTAGTATTCCAGAATGTCCGCCGTGGTGCCGAGCTGGTGCTCGCTGGCGCCGGGCGGGTTGACCGCCAGACGCGTCATGGCCTCCGCTTCCTCCTGGGTGTAGCCGCTGTTCATGTAATCCCAGATGTGGTTCCAGTAGATCGCGTACTGCGTGTCGTAATCGCGGTAGCCGGAGCAGAAATAAAGGTTTGTGTAGCCCGCGGCCTTTGCATCGGCGATCAGCGCGCGCATCGGCTCGGCAATGCGGGAATCCACGCTCTGCCCGTCCGCGATCTCCGTGAGACTCTCCGGCGCAAAATCCTCCGACAGCAGGTTGTTGGCGTTGGCAAGCATCAGCTCCCAGCTGTTGGGGTCAAACGGCAGGGGCGTGGCCGTGGGCGACGGCGTTTGGTGCTCGCTGTCCGGCCCGGCCTCCGGCTCCGCCATGGTGCCGCTTACCACCTGCACCGCCCGCGCCAAACGCTGCCGCGGCTTTTTGAACAGGCCGAAATACAGCATGAACAAAATTGCGCAGCCGAACACCGCCAGCAAAAAGATGGACGCGGGACTGAGCGCGTGTCTGCTTTTTTTCCTGCTTTTCAGATTGCTTTTCATAGCCCTCTCCACCCGGCACGCAGCCGGGGACTTATACAAAATTGCCCGTTCATTATACTGGAAAGAGCCCTGCTTTGTAAAGCGCGATTTATTTCCCGCGATTTTGCGCAAAATATCTCTTGACTTTCGGCGCTTTCTCCCGTATAATAACAAAGCTGAATTTCATATTTTGAAGTCCGCCCAGCACGTGGAGAAGTCGCGTAGTTTGGTCGAGCGCGCACGATTGGAAATCGTGTAG